>JANYAG010000184.1 GCA_025361465.1 Gemmatimonadota bacterium | reverse complement strand
GCAACCTGATTCTCCGACCCGACGTCAAGGCGGAGGACCTCCCGGCGACGATCACGGAGGTGGTCCCGGAGATCCTGATCGTTCGGGGCAAGAAGGTCAGCGAAGCCGCCCTGGCTGCCGGTCCGTCGCTCGCGCTGGTGATCCGCGCCGGCGCCGGCATCGACACCATTGATGTTGCGGCCGCCACCCGGCTGGGCATCTTCGTCGCCAACTGCCCCGGCAAGAACTCCATCGCCGTGGCGGAACTCGTCCTCGGCCTGCTGATCTCGCTCGATCGGCGGATTGCCGACCAGGTGGCGGACCTTCGCCGCGGCGAATGGCTCAAGTCGGAATACTCGAAGGCCCGGGGGTTGTTCGGGCGGACGCTCGGCATCGTGGGGTTCGGGCAGATCGGCCGCGAGGTCGCCAGCCGGGCGCAGGCCTTCGGCATGAAGATCGTGGCGTGCTCGCTCGACCTGACCCGCGAAGACGCCGATCGCCTCGGCATCGGCTACTGCGAAACGCCGCTCGAGGTGGCCCGGCTGTCCGATGCCGTGTCGATCAATGTGGCCGGCGGCGCCGACACCAAGCACCTCGTCAATGCCGAATTTCTCGCCGCGATGAAGCCGGGCGCCTATCTGATCAATGCTTCGCGCGGCAGCGTGGTAGACGAAGTCGCGCTGGAGCAGGCGGTGCGGGAGCGCGGCATTCGCGCTGGCCTCGACGTCTACCAGGGCGAGCCTTCGGCGGGGAAGGCAGAGTTCAAGCCGGCCTTGTTGGCCGCTCCGGGTGTCTACGGAACCCATCACGTCGGGGCTTCGACCGATCAGGCACAGATGGCGATTGCCCTGGATGTGGTCAGGATCGTGGCGGAATTCCGCACGGCAGGAACGGCGCCAAACTGTGTCAACCTGCAGGCCCGCAAGCTGTGACCACACTCGGACTACTTTCTCGTCGCCAAGGCGCTCTTCCATGACAGACCGCAGCCACAATTTCGGTGCCGGCCCGGGTGTGCTTCCCGAGCCAGTGCTGCTGCAAGCCCAGCAGGACCTCTGGAACATCGCTGGCAGCGGCATCGGCATCGCCGAGCACAGCCACCGCGGCAAGGTGTTCGACAAGATCATCCTGGAGGCAGAGGACGAGGCGCGGCGACTCGCCGGGATTCCCGACAACTACAAGGTGCTCTTCATCCAGGGAGGCGCCACCCAACAGTTCGCGATGGTGCCGATGAACCTTCTGCCGGCTGGAGGGGTGGCCGACTACCTGCTTACCGGCGTGTGGGCCGAGAAGGCCTGGAAGGAGGCGCAGAAGTTCGGTACGACCCATGTTGCCGTATCGGGGGAGGGGTCGAAGTACACCAGGATTCCCGCCGTGGCCGAGATCACGTACTCTGCCAAACCGGCGTACGTGCACCTCACGACCAACAACACCATCTATGGCACGCAGTGGAAGACCGAGCCACCAGTTCCTCTTGGGGTGCCCCTGGTGGCAGACACGTCGAGCGACATGTTCAGTCGGCCGATCGACGTCAGCAAGTACGGGCTCATCTATGCCGGGGCGCAGAAGAACCTGGGCCCGTCCGGCATTGTCATGGTGATCATGCGCGCTGACCTGGCCGATGCAGCTCCCGCGGCCCTGCCGACCATGCTGCAGTACCGCACCTACCTGAAGGAGCGTTCGCTCTACAACACACCGCCAACGTTCGCCATCTACATGGTGGGCCTGGTGCTGAAGTGGATCCGCGAGACCGGCGGTTTGGCCGGCATGGCGGAGCGCAACGCGGAGAAGGCCAAGCTGGTGTATGACTTCCTGGACCAGAGTGCCCTCTTCCAGGCGCCTGTGCATCCGGACAGCCGGTCGCTGATGAACATCGTGTTCCGTTGCCCCACCGAAGAACTGGACACCAAGTTCCTGGGCGAGGCCGGGAAGCGAGGGCTGTCGGGACTCAAGGGGCACCGCTCGGCTGGCGGGATGCGCGCCAGTGTCTACAACGCCTGTCCCCGCGGCAGCGTCGTCGCCCTGGTCGATTTCATGAAGGAGTTCGAGTTGGCGAACCCTGTCCGCGCCGGGGCCAGTGGCCAGGTTTGACCGGCGACAGTTCCTGGCCCGCGTCGCCGCGGGCGTGGCGGCCAGCGGTCTCCCCCTCGCGGCGGAGACGCTCCAGGCGGCTACCACGGGGCCGGTGCGGACTGCCCCGGGGGCGATTCCGGCATCGATCGCGCCACCGGCGTTCAAACCGCTGCCGCTCGGCGCGGTCCGCCCTGCCGGGTGGCTATTGCGCCAGATGCGCATCCAGGCCGACGGCCTGAGCGGGCACCTCGACGAATTCTGGCCCGATGTGGCGCAGAGCCAGTGGTTCGGCGGTACGGCGGAAGGGTGGGAGCGCGCGCCCTACTGGCTCGATGGTGCCATCCCGCTGGCCTGGCTGCTGGACGACGCGCCGCTCAAGACCCGCATCACGTCCCATGTGAATTACATCATCACCCATCAGCGGAGTGATGGCTGGTTTGGTCCCTATCCACTTGATGCGGTGACCAGGCGGTACGACCTGTGGGCCATCCTGCTCATCAACAAGGTGCTGGTACAGTACCACGATGCCACCGGAGACGATCGGGCGCTGCAATCCTCGTTGCGCAGCATGCGAGCGATGCTGGACGGACTGGACGCCACCCCGCTGTACGGCTGGGGACGCTTCCGCTGGTTTGAGGGATTGGTGCCGGCACTCTATGCCTACGAGCGCACCGGCGAACCCTGGCTGCTCGAGCTGGCCCGGAAGCTGCGCGCCCAGGGCGTGGACTTCGAGGCCGTCATGGCCGCCGACGATGTCCGGGCCCCAACGCCGAGGCACGGGTTATGGAAGTGGACCAAGCACGTGGTGAACATGGGCATGGCCACCAAGGCCGCGGCGCTCAGCTGGCGAATTGACCAGCGCCCCGCCGATCGCGCCTTTGCGACACGGATGATCGAGCTGCTCGACCAGTATCACGGCCAGGTGACGGGGATGTTCAGCGGGGATGAGTGCCTGGCGGGGAAGAACCCGCTGCAAGGGAGCGAACTGTGCGCGGTGGTGGAGTACATGTACTCCCTCGAGCACCTCACGTCGGTGTTCGGCGACGGCGCATTTGCCGACCGCCTCGAACGCCTGGCCTACAACGCGCTGCCCGCGGCCATTGCGCCGGACATGTGGTCGCACCAGTACGACCAGCAGGTCAACCAGGCGCAGTGCACGATCAATCCCGCCGCCGGCTGGTCCACCAACGGCCCGGAATCCAACCTGTTCGGCCTCGAGCCGAACTTCGGCTGCTGCACGTCCAACATGCACCAGGGATGGCCGAAGTTCGCGGCGCACCTCTGGCTGCTGACGCCGGACGACGGGCTCGCCGCGATGGCCCTCGCGCCGTGTCAGGTGCACACGGCCCTGCATGGAGTGCCGGTGACTGTGGCCGTGGACACCGACTACCCCTTCCGGGAGACCGTCACCTTGACGGTGACCGCCGAGCGCGCGACACGATTCCCGCTGTCGGTCCGGATCCCGGGGTGGGCGGAGGGTGCGACGGTGCAGGTCGGCTCCGCACGCGCCGAGCGGGTCGCCAGCGGCACCATGCACCGGATCGACCGGGAATGGACGGGTGCGACGGACATTGCCGTTCGCCTCCCCATGCGCCCGATCGTCACGCAGCGGTACAATGGTGCCGTGGCGATCGAACGGGGGCCACTGGTGTATTCGCTGCGCATCGGGGAGGAATGGACACGGGTGAACACCGACAAGCCGCATCGTGAGCTTCCGCACGGCGACTTCGAGGTGCGGCCCACGACCCCGTGGAACTACGGCCTGGTCATCGATCCGGCGCGGCCCGCTGGCGGGCTGCGATTCACCGAGCAGCCGGTCGGCGCACGGCCGTTCTCTCCCGAAGGTGCCGGCATGGTGGCCACGGTTCGCGCCCGGCGACTTCCGAACTGGACGCTTCAGGGCGGCTGGGCGGGTGAGATCTCGCTGGACGACGCCGCCTGGGCGGACCCCAACCGGCCCGCAACCGAACAGCCGGTGGAGCAGGTGGCGCTCATTCCCTATGGCTGTACCAACCTCCGGATCACGGAGTTTCCGCGGGTTCGCTGATCGCCATCGGCCCAATGGCCTTAGAATGGAGTGCGCCCGGGCAGGATTGCGCCCGCCCCCATGACGAGGATTGATGAGCCGCCACCGCAGCACTGACCCTGTCTTCAGCGAGCCCAGCGGGCGACGATGGCAGCGCGTCCGGCTGGGCGCCGTGCTGCTCGGCGCCGGAAGCACGCTGGCGATGCTGCTGCTGATTGTCGTCGCGATGCTGCCTCCCTCCTTGCAGCAGACCGACGCCTTCCGCGCGGCGCCCCGCGGTGGCAAGGTGGAGATGTCGCGCCTGCGCGCGAGCCAGCGACGCCAGGAACGCAGCCAGTTGTTCCGATCCCTCCGGGAGCAGCCCTCCCCTCGCGGCCAGCGTGCCCGTGTGGCACCCCCGCTCAGGAAGAGCGGCCCGCGGACGGGTGATTCGCTGATGGTGGGCTTCTACGTCAACTGGGTCGACAACTCGTTCACCTCGCTCCGGGCAAACGCGGACCAGCTCGACTGGATCATCGCCGAGTGGGCGTTTATCGACCGGCACGCCGATACGTTGCGGGTCCATGTCGATCCGAAGGTTCAACAGCTGGTGCAGGGGATGCCAGCCGATCGCCGACCGAAAGTGCTGATGATGGTCAGCAATGTCGACAGCGGGCGCCAGTTCGCCGGGGCGCACGCCGCGCTCCTCCTCGCCGACCCCGCGCGCCGCGTGCAGATGGCCCAGCGCATCGCGCGGACGATTGCCGGGTATCGGCTGGCCGGCGTGACCCTCGACTTCGAGGAACTCCCCGACCATGCGCTCGGGAACTTCGAGCGATTCCTGGGCGACCTGCGTCGCGCGCTGGGACCGGGATCGCTGATTACCGCCGCGATCGAACCATCGCTCGACACCAGCTGGGTGCGGCGATTCGCCGCGCGATCGGATCGCCTCATCCTGATGGCGTATGATGAGCATTCCGGCCACGGTGATCCCGGGCCGGTGGCCTCGCGGGACTGGTACGTCGAACAGTTGCGCAACGTCCTCAGCTCGGTGCCGCCGTCCAAGCTCATCGCCGGGATCGCGGCCTACGGCTACGATTGGAACGATGCCGGTGCGAAGGCCCAGGGGCTGGAGGTGACGGTGCAGGAGGCCTGGGACTCCGTCCGCAACAACAACGGGACGGCCGGGTTCGACTCAATCTCGAAGACCCCGTATGGCTACTGGACGGACGCCGATTCGGTGGATCATTTCGTCTGGTATATCGATGCGGTCCCCACGTACGACCAGATCAGCCAGGCCCGGGCCCTGGGAATCAACGGGCATGCGATCTGGCGCCTCGGCAGCGAGGATCCTTCGATCTGGAACGCGCTCGGCCGACACGGTGAGTTGCTCTCGCCCGATTCACTCGCGATCCTCGAGCCGGGCTACGACGTACAATTGCGCGGCCGGGGTGAACTGATCGTCATCCGCTCAACCCCGAAGCTGGGTCACCGCGAGGTGTTCTTCGATCCCGCTGGCAAGCTCAATGGGGAGCGGTTCGACCAGCTACCGCTGCCGTGGATCGTCGAACGCACCGGGCGGACCGAACACAAGGTGGCGCTGACGTTCGACGACGGACCTGATGGGCACTGGACCCCGATGATTCTTGACACCCTTCGGTCACGGGGGGCACCGGCGACCTTCTTCGTCATCGGGGCGCACGTCCTGGCCCATCCCGAAGTCACGCGCCGCATCGTTCGGGAAGGCCACGAGGTCGGCAATCACACCTTCACCCACCCGAACCTGTGGCTCACGTCGCGCTGGCGGTCCAAGCTGGAGATTGACCTGTCGGCGCGCATGCTCGAAGCGGTGCTCGACCAGCGCACGATCCTGTTCCGGCCGCCCTATTTCGGCGATGCGGAGCCGACGACGCTCGACGAACTCGAGCCGATCGAGCTCGCCACCTCCTTGGGGTACCTCTCCGTCGGGACCCGGGTGGATGCTCAGGATTGGCGAAAGGAGATCAGCACCGATTCGATCTTTGGCCACGTGATGGAGAACCGGTGGCGCGGGAACGTCGTGCTCCTGCATGACGGCGGCGGCAACCGTGATTCGACCGTCGCAGTCCTCGGTCGGCTGATCGACTCGCTCAGGGCCGAAGGTGACACCATCGTCTCCCTTGCCACCCTGGCCGGCCTTCCCCCGCGCGCGCTGATGCCGGCGGTTCCACCCAATGCCGAGTTGACGCGACGGATCGAGCTCTTCCTGTTCACCTCGATCGGTGGGCTGGAGCGCGCCCTGTATTCCGTCTTCTTCGCCGCGATTGCCCTCGGCATGGGACGGCTGGTGTTCATTCTCGGCCTCGCCGCCGTCCAGCGCTTCCGTCGCCGGCCCGTGATGCCACAGTCGTTGCCCGCGGTGAGCGTGATCGTCCCGGCATTCCGGGAAGAGAACGTCATTGTCGCGACCGTCGAATCCCTGCTGGCGCAGGAGTATGCCGGCCCGATCGAGATCGTCATCGTGGACGACGGTTCGCCCGACGCCACCTATCAGGTCGCGCTCGACGCATTCGGCAGTCACCCGCGGGTCCGCGTGCTCACCCGGCCGAACGGTGGCAAGGCAAGCGCCCTCAATACCGGGATCGCCGCCGCCACCGGCGAGATCGTCATCTGTCTCGACGCCGACACCCAGTTCGAGATCGACACCGTGGCCCATCTCGTCGCCCCACTGGCGGATCCCCACGTCGGCGCGGTGGCCGGCAATGCCAAGGTGGGCAACCGCATCAACCTGGTCACCCGCTGGCAGGCGCTCGAGTACATCACCTCGCAGAACCTGGACCGGCGTGCGTTCGCCATGCTTGACTGCATCATGGTGGTGCCCGGCGCGGTCGGGGCATGGCGGAAGTCCCTGGTGCTGGAGGCCGGCGGGTTCTCTGGAGCCACCCTGGCCGAAGATCAGGACCTCACGCTCGCGATCGGCCGCCGCGGGCACCGCGTCGCCTACGCCGACCATGCCGTCGCCTGGACGGAGGCCCCCGACACCTTCGGTGGACTGGCAAAGCAGCGCTTCCGCTGGGCCTTCGGCACGATGCAGTGTGCCTGGAAGCACCGGGATCTCCTCTTCCGGCCCAAGGCCGGTACCCTCGGCTTCATCGCGCTTCCCAACGTCTGGCTCTTTCAGGTCGGGTTCTCCGCCATCGCACCGCTGGCGGACCTCTTCTTCATCTGGAGCCTGATCTTCATCACCCTGATGGATCGGGCGCACGGAGCGACCTATCAGCTGGTGGCGCTCGAGAATGTCGTGCAGTGGTACGCGGTCTTTCTGGTCGTCGACTGGTTGGCCGCCGTGCTGGCCTTCCTGATGGAGGAGGGCGAAGACCTGCGGCTGACCTGGCTGGTGTTCATTCAGCGGTTTGCCTACCGACAGGTCATGTACTGGGTGGTCCTGCGCTCGCTGGTCGCGGCATTGCGGGGCGGACTGGTGGGTTGGGGGAAGCTCGAGCGAAAGGCGACCGTGGAACTGCCCGCCGCCTGAAGGCGGGACCGCGTCCTCCGATGCTCACGCGCTCGGGGATGTCTGAATGCAGAACGGCGGCTCCAGGGTGGGGCCGCCGTTCTACTGGTGAGTCGCAAGGTGCCGCTTCAGCCGCCGCCGGATCGCTTGAGCGTGATGCCGCCGTTCACGGTCTGGATATTGAGCTTCGAGGCTCCCCCGCCGATGCGACCGGTGAACGACTTGGGCCCCCATTTCCCATCGATGGTGATCGGGAAGTCCGCGCTACTGATGCCGCCATTGACGGTTTCTCCGGTGATGGTCGCGCTCAAGGTGCCGGGGAAGGTGAGGTCGACGCCGCCGTTGACGGTCTCGATGTCCATCTTCCCGTCCCAGCTGCCGCGGGTAAAAATGCCCTTGATCTTGCCGTTGACCGTCTGGATCGTGCTGGCCGTGGCTCCCTCGAACGTCACGTCGCCGTTGACGGTTTCCAGCGAAGCCGGGGCATCAAGGCCGCGTGCCGTGACATTGCCGTTGACGTTGTCGGCCGAGAGCCGCACGCCGGCAGGTACCTTGACGACGTACTGCATCTCAACCTGGAAGTTGTCGCCATCCCGCGAATTGCTGCTGTTGTCACCCTTGCAGCTGTTGCGGTTTCGGTCGTGATTGAGATAGATGGTGCAAACCCTGATGCCGTCGCCATCGGTCTCCATGACCGCCTTGACCAGGCTGCCGTCGCCCTTCTTGACGATCTTGGTCACCAGGACCTCTGCGGTGCGCCCCGACCCCTGGGTGACCGCTACGGATCCGTTAATGTTCTCGATGGACAGCTTGGTGCCCGAGGCCATCTCCTTGCTGAAGCGGTAGTCCTGCGCCGCCAGCGGCGTGGCAAGGGACAGCGCGGCCAGTGCGGCGATCATGGTCTTCATGGTGTATTTCCCCAGCAAAAGTGATCATGCCTTTCTACGTTTCATCCTGCCGTGGCGTTTCAGTGTTTCAGCCCCAGCCGTGCCCGGGTCCCTTCTTCACCTGGTGAGGCGTTCATGTCTTCCTTGATCGACCGCCGCAGTTTCGTCGCCCTCTGTGCCGCCGCGGGCATTCCGTCCCGCCTGCCAGATCAGCTCTGGACTGATGCCACCTTTGACGCTCCGGAGAAGGAGATGGTTGCCATGGCGGCGATCACCAAGGAGCAGGTGGAGGCCGCGGAGGCCGTCCTCGGCCTCTCCTTCCGCGACAGCGACCGGGACCTGATGCTGCGCAGCCTCAACGGCGCGCTGGCCGGCTACCAGCGGCTCCACGTGGTCCCGCTCCCCAACCAGGTGCCGCCCGCCTTCTACTTCGATCCGGTACCAGTAGGGAAGCGGCCTGTCGGGCAGCCGAAACGCCCGGCACGGGCCAGCCTGCGGACGGCCACAAACATCCCCCCGAACGAAAGCGAGTGGGCCTACGCTGGGGTGGCGGCGTTGAGCCGGCTGATCCATGGAGGAGTGGTTACCTCGCGTCAGCTGGTGGAGCGCTCCCTCGCGAGGATCGAGAAGTTCAACCCGGAACTGCTCTGCGTGATCACGGCTACCAAGGAGCGCGCGCTCGAGCAGGCCGACCGGCTGGACGCCGAGGCGAAGCGTGGGAAGTTCCGTGGTCCGTTGCATGGCATTCCGTACGGCGCGAAGGACCTTTTCGCCGTGCCGAAGTACCCGACGACCTGGGGATCCCCGATCTACAAGGACCAGGTGCTCGATGTGACCGCTGCGGTCGTCGAACGGCTCGATGCCGCCGGCGCGGTGCTGGTTGCCAAGACCTCGCTCGGCGAGTTCGCGCAGAACGACACCTGGTTTGGCGGCCGCACCAAGAACCCCTGGAACACGACGCAGGGTTCAAGTGGGTCGTCGGCCGGTTCGGCAAGCGGGGTTTCGGCTGGCCTGTATCCTTTTGCGATCGGCACGGAGACGCAGGGCTCAATCATCTCGCCGGCGACGGTCTGCGGCGTCAGCGGGTTGCGCCCGACCTTCGGTCGCGTGTCGCGCTACGGCGCCATGGCGCTGGCGTGGACCATGGACAAGGTCGGCCCCATCGCCCGGAGCGCGGAGGACCTGGCGCTGGTCTTTGCCGCGATTCATGGAGCTGACCCGCGCGATCCGTCGACGCGGAGCATGCCGTTCGAGTTCGATCCAACCCTGCCGCTCAAGAGCATCCGGATCGGGGTCACCCAGAACATGATGCAGCCCCCGGATACCGCGGCGATGCGCGCAGCGGCGGCGAGCGGTGGTGCCGGTGGTGCGGGAGGTGCGGGAGGTGCGGGAGGTGGCCGAGGCAGGGGCGGCAGTCCGGAAGCCGCCATGGCCAATTACCAGGTCACCAAGGCCGTCCTCGACGCGCTCGCGAAGCAGGGCGCCACCTTCATCCCGGTCTCGTGGCCGACGGAGCCCGCGACCAACGCCCTGTCGTGCATCCTGAATGTTGAAGCGGGCGCGGCGTTCGCCGATATCACCCGCGATAACACGGTGGACAAAATGGTCCTCCAGGACGCCAACGCCTGGCCGACGACCTTCCGTTCCGCCACGATGGTTTCGGCCGTGGACTACGTGCTGGCAAACCGGGCCCGGACGCTGATGATCCAGAAGCTCGACGAGTTCTTCAAGGACGTCGACATCGTGGTGGGCGGGGGCTCCCTGGCGATGACGAACCTCTCAGGGCATCCGCAGATCGTGGTGCCGACCGTGGTCGGCGAGACGAGAAACCAGGGCGTCTCGTTCGTCGCCGCGCTCTATCGCGAAGACCTGTTGCTGCGACTGGCGCACGCCTGGCAGTCTGCGAGCGACATTCACCTGAAACGCCCGCCGAAGTTCACCTAGCGGAGCAGGTTCCGGCTCAGCTCTGGCGGGCGGTCAGCGCCGACACCGAGCGCAGTACGCTGAGCTTCTTGCGCAGCGAGGACGTCAGGTCGTGCTCCGCCTGCGGGTCCCCCGGGGTGGCCAGGCACTGGGCGGCAGCGGTGGCGATGGCATTGTCCAGGGCGGCGAGGCCCCGGGCGATCCCCACACGGGCCGGGGCGTCCAGCTGGGTCATCGAGGCGCGCACCGAGCGCTCGAGTCCGAGGATCGCTTGTTCGAGCGAGCTGTCTGCCGCGGTAAACGCCACTGAGGTGATTGTCGCAGGCTCGGACGGGCGGATGGCCCCCTCGCGGCGAATCATGAGCATCGTGCCAGCGGCCGAGAGCAATGCGATGGCAATCCCGGCAGCCAATGCCGTTGGCCAGCGGAGGAGCAGGGTGCCCTTCGGGCGCCGCGTCACCAGCCGAGGTGCGATTGCCGGCCAGAGGTCGTGCTCGGGCGCGCGGTCGCGGAGCTGGGCGATGGCGGCCGCAAGTTGCGGGTCGAGTGGTTCGAGTTCATTGGCCATCGAGCATCCTCCTGAGCGCCGACCTGGCGCGTGACAACTGGGACTTCGACGTCCCAGGCACCATGCCGAGCTGGTTGGCAATCTCTTCGTGGGTCCACCCCTCGATATCATGCAGGATGAACACCTGTCTCGATCCCTCCGGGAGCCGTGACATCGCGGCTTCAAGGTCGAGGCGGATTCCGGTCGGGGGCAGGCGGGCCGCCTGTTGCTCGAGCGTGGCGTCATCGTCGATCAGCGCATGGCGATCGCCCCGTTCACGGCGCCGACGGGTGAGAACCACGTTGACGGCGAGCCGATAGAGCCAGGTGCCGAAGGCGCTCTCGCCGCGGAAGGTCGGCAGCTTGCCCCAGGCCCGCACGAAGACGTCCTGTGTGACCTCATCGGCCGAGTCCGGGCCAGCCATCCGGCGAGCGAGGGTGTGAATCCGGGCGACGTGGCGGTGGTAGAGCCGCTCAAACGCGCCCTCGTCTCCCGTGGCGGCCCGGCGAACCTCCAGGGTCTCGGCATCGCTCTGGGAGACACCGTCGGCGGGCGTGCTGAGCGTCATCGCGTGGCTATTCACCTCTGGTTGGACGTCTGGCAACCCGGAAATGGTTGCAAACGCGAACCGAGCGGCGAGGAGGGAGGAGCGAGGGACCCCGTGCAGCCCCGCTGCTCGCGCCGCGTTTCCCGTGCTACTGGGGCCACTGCTGCGTGAGGCAGTGAAACGCCCCCAGGCCCCAGATCAGCTCGGTGCAGTCGATGACCACCACGCGGCGGGTGGGGAAGAGCGCCTGCAGGGTCGCTCGGGCCTGCTCGTCCCGCTCGTGGTCATAGCCGGGGAGGAGCACGACGGTGTTGGCGATATAGAAGTTGGCATAACTCGCCGGCAGGCGGTGCCCGTCGTGGTGGACGGGGCGCGGCATCGGCAGCGTGACGATCCGGAACGGTCGGCCATCCTGGTCGGTCATCGTCTCGAGTCGCCGGAGGTTCTGCTCCAGCGGCGCGAAATTGTCGTCGCGCGGATCGTCTTCGATCATGGTGACGATCGTGCGCTCATCGGTGAAGCGGGTGAGATCATCGACGTGCCCGTCGGTGTCGTCACCCACGATGCCGTCACCAAGCCAGAGGATCTTGCGGACACCGAGGTGATCGCGAAGCCGGGTTTCGATCTCGCTGCGCCCAAGCGACGGGTTGCGATTCGGATGGAGGAGGCATGCCTCGGTGGTGATCAACGTGCCCAGTCCGTTCACCTCGATCGAGCCGCCTTCGAGGATCATCCCCGGCGACACGACTTCGATGCCCAGTTCTGCGCCAATGCGCGTCGGGACAATGTCATCCTGCTCGAAGGGTGGGTACTTGTTGCCCCACGCGTTGTAGCCCCAGTCGAGGATCAGCTGGTCGCTGCCCCGCTGCACGAAGATTGGCCCGTGATCACGGCACCAGGCGTCGTCCGTGGGATGATGATGGAAAAGGACGTTCGTGGCCGGGACGCCCGCATCGCCGAGGACCTGTCGGACACCTTGCTCCATGGTCGAGCTGCCGACGTTGACGTGCACCTCTTCACCCGGTGCCAGATGCCGGATCATCTCGGCAATTACCCGTGGCACCGGCTCGAAGCGCCCGGGCCAGGATGCTTCCTTGTGCGGCCACGACAGCCAAGTCCCCCGGTGTGGTGCCCATTCCGCGGGCATCCGGAATCCCCGGGCCGCGGGCGTTTCAGTCAAGGTAGCGTTTCGTCAGGCCGGCGTAGGCGTCAATCCGTCGATCGCGGAGGAACGGCCAGTGCGTTCGCGCGAGATCAACCTTGCCGAGGTCGCAATCGACCGTCAGCACGGCTTCCTCTTCACCGGCCTGCGCAATCACCCTGCCATAGGGATCGGCGAGAAACGATCCGCCCCAGAACTCGATGCCCTGATGGCCCGGGGCGCTGCCGGGAAGAACCTCACTCCCGGTGCGATTGACCGCGCAGACAAAGCAACCGTTGGCGATTGCGTGACTGCGCTGCATCGTCTGCCACGCGGCCTGCTGTCCCTCGCCGTACTCGGCCTTTTCGGCCGGGAGCCAGCCGATGGCGGTCGGATAGAAGAGGATCTCCGCGCCGCTCATCGCCGTGAGGCGCGCGGCCTCGGGATACCACTGGTCCCAGCAGATCAACACGCCGATCTTTCCCACGGCGGTCTGCCAGGTCCGGAATCCCAGGTCCCCGGGCGTGAAGTAGAACTTCTCGTGGAATTGCGGATCGTCGGGGATGTGCATCTTCCGGTACTTGCCCAGATACCGGCCGTCGGCATCGAGGATTGCCGCGGTGTTGTGGTACAATCCCTCCGCGCGCTTCTCGAAGAGCGAAGCGACGATCACGACGCCAAGTTCCTTGGCGACGGCGCCGAGACGCTCGGTGGACGGACCGGGAACGGTTTCGGCCAGCCTGAAGAAGTCGTGATCTTCGCGCTGGCAGAAGTAGTACCAGTTGAAGAGCTCCTGCAGGCAGACGACCTGGGCTCCCGTGGCGGCTGCCTGACGGATGCCGGCGATGGCCGCGGCGAGGTTGGACGCCGGGTCGCCGCCGACCCGCTGCTGCACCAGTCCGATTCGGACCGTACGTGTAGGATTCATCACGGCAGTAAACTAGTGACCGAACCGGCCACCGTCACCCGAGGTTCCCATTCGCTCTCTTGCTCGCCTCGTGCCAGTCGTCCTCCTGCTGCTCCTCGTGGCCCGGCCAGGCGTGGGGCAACGGCTCGACTGGCGACTCCGCGCCGCCCTGTACGGCGATAACACCGAGTTCTTCACCCCCTACCGGGTGGGCGAGACCATCCTTGGCGGACAGGTTACCAGCTGGCTCGCCGCCAAGCCGGGCCCCCGGACGGAGCTTCGGGTGGGGTTCTTCGCCGACCGCCGCTGGGGGTCCACCCAGTTCACGGATTCGCTCAAGCCGGTCCTCGCCTTCCGGTACCAGACCCGCCACACCCTGGCGGTGCTTGGCACGCTGGAGACGGTGGATCGCCACGGGTTGCTCGAGCCGTTGATGGTCACCACGCGCGAGCTCACGACCCCGATCGAATATGGGATGCAGTGGATCGAGCATCGCGGACGCTTCCACGGCAACACCTGGGTCAACTGGCAGAAACTGAACACGCCGTTCGAACGGGAACAGTTCGAGATCGGAATGGTGTATGGGCTGCGGGTCACTCGGCTCCTCGACGTCAAGGCGCAACACCTCTGGTACCATCGCGGCGGGCAGTTGTTCGATGCGAACGTGCCGGTCACGAACAATCGCGTGACGGCGGTCGGAGCGACCGTGCACGATTCGCTGGCCGTGGTCGGTCGGGCGTCCCTCATGGTGGCCGAGCTCTGGAGCAACGGCCACATCGACCCGAATTACCCCACCGGCCGACCAGACAAGGGGCACGGGACCTACCTGCGCGCTGCGGTGGCTCCGTGGCACTGGGCGGAGATCTTCGGGATTCTCTGGCGCGGGCACGATTTCAGTGGCGATGCCGGTGACCAGAACTACAGCTCCACCGGGCATGACCCGACGTTCTATCGGACCGCGCGGAAGTACCTCGAACTCGGCATGGTGCACCGTGTTCCCATCGAAGGGGGTGCGACCCTGGATGCGGAATGGCGGTTCCATCGGATCGACGACGAGAAGAGCATCGCCTTCTTCAACAGCAAGTGGGAGATCTCGTATCGGGTGGTCGTGCGGGCGCCGATCGACGTGGTGTTGC
>JANYAG010000183.1 GCA_025361465.1 Gemmatimonadota bacterium | reverse complement strand
CGAAATCGAGGCCGGCGTTGTAGGAGTTGGTCTCTTCCCACTTGATGTTGGGGTCCACCGCGCTCGGGCGGATGGTGCTGACAAAGGTGTTGCCGAACTGGACCTGCGACTGGGCATCGCCCAGCGTGTAGGTCGAATACTGCTGGTAGTTCGAGAAGGCCTGATTGCCCGTCTTGCCCCACGACACCCGCAACTTCAGGTCGGAGAGCATCTTGTTGTTGCGGAGGAACGATTCGTCGGAGAGCCGCCACGCCGCGGCCACTGACGGGAAGAGGCCCCACTGATTGCCTGGCCCGAAGCGCGAGGAGCCGTCACGGCGGAGACTCACCGCCAGCAGGTAGCGGTCGTTGTAGTTGTAATTCGCCCGCCCGAAGAAGGAGATCAGCTTGCTCTCCTGGATGTCCAGGGTGTTCTGGACGGTCTGCGCGGTCGGGACGCCGTTGATCCCCAGGAGGTCGGAGCTGAGATTCGACTCGTTGAGGCCAGGGTACTCGCCGTGCGACTTCGAGTACGAGTAGCCTCCGGTCAGGTCGATGTTGCCGGGCACGAACGCCAGCGACGAGGCATAGCTCAGGTATCCCTCGGCCACCGTGTTCAGCAGGTTCGGCGTCCCGCGATAGAACGACCCGCCGGTGCCATTCCTGATCTGGCCGTGCAGCGTGCTGGGGCTGAAGCTTTGCCGCTGCCCTTGGGTGATGTCGTATCCGATGTTGACGTTGGCCGTCAAGGCTTCGAAGAACGGCAGCCGGTAACCGGCCTGGATGTTGCCGATGCTGCGATAGGTCGTGCCCTGGTCCACGCCCAGAGCCAGGATCTGCAGCGGGTTGTCAGCGGACTGCAGCACGTTCCCCGGCCAGTTGTAGTAGCCGGTTGCCGTGGTCGCATCCATCGAGGGCTGGGTCGGACCCATCTGGGCTGCGTTGGAGAGCACGCCGCCCGGGGTGAACTTGTCGACCGACCGCGAGCCCCGGATACTGGTGCGGACATCGAGGTGGTCGTTGAAGAGGCGTTGCGCGTAATCCAACCCCGTGCTGAGCCGCTCGGCCGTGGTCCCCTTGATGACGCCGTCCTGATTGAGGTAGCCGACCGAGAGACGATACGTGTTGCTCTGGCCGGCGCCCGAAACCGCAAGGTTGTGCTCCTGGCCATACCCGGTGCGATCCACGAGGCCGAACCAGTCGGTGGTGGCGCCGAGGAGTTGGTTGGAGTTCTGCGGTGCATACTGGGTCACCGCCGCCCGGAACTGCGCTGCGGTCAACATCGAGGGAAGCCTGGTCACTTGGGAGGCCGAGGCGCTGGTGCTGTACTCCACCTGCGGCGGTCCCTGGCGTCCCCGCTTGGTCTGGATGATGATGACGCCGTTGGCGGCGTTTGCCCCGTAGATCGACGCGGCCTCGCCGCCCTTGAGCGTGGTGATGCTCTCGATGTCATTGGGATTCAGGAAGTTGAGGGCGTCGCGCCCCGCGGAAATGCCGCCCCCGGCGCCGATCGGCATGCCATCAATGACGTAGAGCGGATCGCTGCTGGCGTTGATCGATGTCGCACCACGAATCCGGATCGAGATGCCGCCACCCGGTTCGTTGTTGTCGATGACTTGCACGCCGGCGACCTTGCTCTGGATGAGTTGCTGCGGACTGATGATGCGTCCACCGTTGAACTCCGCCGCCGAGACCTGGGTGACGGCACCGGTGACGCTGCCCGCGCGCTGCTCGCCGTAGCCCGTCACCACCAGCTCCGACAGGCTCACGGCGGCCGACGTCATCCCGAAATTGAGGACGACCGTCTGGCCCGCCCCGACCGTAACGGACCGCTTGACCGGCGAGTACCCGACGAGCCGCGCCCGGAGGGTGTCCGTCGCCGGATCCAACCCCGTGATCAGGTAGGTCCCATCCGCCCGGGTCAGCACGGTATGGCTGCCGAACGAGACGGCAACTCCCGGAAGCGATTGCATCGTCGTGTCGGCGGTGATGCGCCCACGGATCGTTCCCGTCGCCGCTTGCCCGTGCAGCGGCGCGATGCAGACCACAGCCAGGAGCGAGCCGGTGATCAACCCGAATCGTCTCATACATGTCCTCAACAGGTGAAGGGGAACTACGACTACCAGCTGCCCGCAGGCATAGGCGCAAGCCGCCACGTGCTGGGGCGTGAGAAATCCGACTCTTGGGGTTGGATAATTTCTAACCGAAACCGCGAAGAATGGCAACAGGTACTGCGTGACCGGGATTTCGATGGTCCGGTCGGTTTCTGAGCCTGGCAATCGGCCGGAGCCTGCGCCGGGAGGAATGGTCGTGACCCTCGCTTGATGATCCTGACTCCCTCGGGGGTGACCGGGATTTCACCAGCTCGGCAAACGTGCCAGAACGCCGCAGCGTCCGCAAGTCGGGTGTGCCGCCCACCTTCCAAAGAGATACTCCCTCCAGCACCCGCAGAGGAATGAGCGGTTTCATCGTCCTCCCCTCATTCCACCCCGCGCACGCGGACCGGCATCGTCACCATGGTCCGTCCTGCCCACTGCAGTCGCTTCTGGATGGCGTAGGCCGTCTCATTGTGGAGGATCCGGTGCCACCAGCGTTCCCGCTGGAAGATCATCTTCCCGGCAAAGAAGGTGGCGCGCGGGAACTCCCGCGCCACCCGCAGACAGAGCTGTTCGGCGTCGGCGAGGACGTCAGTGCTCACCGCCATTCGGGAGGTCGCTGCGAGTCCCAGGCCCTGCGTCAGGGTGACATACTGGCCGAGCATCGCCTCGGTGCGCTCCTGAAGGTGCACCACGGCATGTTCACCCTTGAACTCGCCTGAGTCGACCACGCCGACGGAGATGAAGACGACGTTCTTGTAGAACCCGGGGAACGCCCGGAAGACATTCAGCAAGGTGTGGATGCCAACACCCCCGTACGAGCCGACCAGCACGGCGGCGGTTGGCAGACTGGCATCGATCGGCGGCACGACCATGTCGGACTGCCTCGCGGTGGGCAGGTCGCCCAGTTCGGCGAACAATTGCGCCATGTAGCGCCGCGAGTTGTCATAGTGCCGGCGGATCACCAGGCAGAGGATGATCAGGAGCGTCGTGACCACCAGCGTGATCCAGCCTCCCTCGGCGAACTTCTCGTAGGAAGTGATCAGCAGGATTGTCGCGCACAGGACGAAGCCGGCGGCGAAGAGCACCGTGCGGCGGCGCCACTCGCGACGTTCGCCACGCGCCTTGAGCCAGAAGCGCAGCATGGCGAACATCGACAGCGAAAAAGTCAGGAAGACGTTGATGCTGTACATGACGATCAGGTGGCCCACGTTGCCGCGGGTATACAGCAGGGCCACGAGGGCGGCCCCGCCCATCAGCAGGATGCCGTTCCGGGTTGTCAGTCGATCGGACAGGGAGGCGAAGCGATGCGGGACCCAGCTGTCCACCGCCATGTTGGCCAGCACCCGTGGACCATCCAGGAATCCGGTCTGCGCCGCCACGACCAGCAGGGACGCCGCCGCGAACAGGGTCGCGATCACCAGGGCATGTGAGAAGGGCAGGGGGCGCAGCACGGCTTCCGCCAGCACGGCGTTCATGGTCTTGCCAGGCACCGGCACGATGTGCCAGAGGAGGTAACACACCAGCAGGCCACTGGCGGTGACCGCGAGCGAGGCGGCCATGTAGATCATGGTACGCCGACCGGTCTTCACCCGCGGCTCGCGCATGATCGGCAACCCGTTGGACACAGCTTCGATGCCGGTGTACGTGCCGCCGCCCAGACTGTACCCTCGCAGCAACAGCATCACGAGCCCCATGGCGCCGAGAGCCGCCGTGCCCCGGTGGAGGTCGCCGCCCACCTGGTGCACCGTGGCCGCCAGGTGCGGCCCCTGACCGAACAGGCCAAGGCCGATCAGCAGCGCGTGCGTCACCACGAAGAGCAGGAACACCGGCACCAGCATCAGCACCGATTCACGGACGCCGCGGATGTTGATGGTGGTCAGGAAGAGGACGAGGCAGACCTCGGTGAGGAGCTTGGCCCCTTGCCACTCATAAGGCAGGAACGAAAAGAGCGAGTCACCCGCCGCGGCGAGGGAGGTCGTGATGGTGAGGACATAGTCAACCAGCAGCGCACATCCGGAGATGACGCCGATCTTCGGGCCAAGCAGCTTGCTGGCGACGACGTAGCCGCCGCCCCCGCTGGGAAATTCCTCGATGATGCGAGAGTAGGCCGCGGAGATGAGCAGGACCGTGCCGGCCATCATGGCGGCGAGCCCCAGGGCGAGGAACGGATACTGCCCCAGCGCCTTGAATGCTTCCTCCGGCCCATAAGAAGAGGACGACAGCCCGTCAGCGCCGAGCCCCACCCAGGCCAGGAACGGAATCAGCGCCAACCGGTGGGCCAGGCCGGTGTCGGCCAGGTCGCGGGGCGCTCCGAAGACGATCTGGCGGAGACGGCGGAACCAAGGGACCTTTTCCATGCGGAGGAACCTCACGCCGAGGCGCCTCGGAGTCAGCCCCGGTGGTGAAATCCATATGGAATCTTGACGTCCCGTCGAGCTAGCTTGCAGTGTGACCAAGACACCTGAAGTTCCTGCGACGGTCCGGCCGCTCGATTATCTCCTGGCGGCCCTGGTCATCAGTGCCG
>JANYAG010000181.1 GCA_025361465.1 Gemmatimonadota bacterium | reverse complement strand
CGGCACTGCCGGAATGGGCGTCGACGCTCGGGATGCTCTTCTCGGTGATGCTCTGGGCGCCCAGCTGGGGCGGCATGATCAACGGCCTGCTGACGCTGCGCGGGGCGTGGCACAAGGTGGTGGACGACCCCGTCCTGAAGTTCTTCGTGGTGGGGATCACGGCGTACGGCATGTCGACGTTCGAGGGGCCGATGCTCTCGATCAAGAGCGTCAACGCCCTGGCCCACTACACCGACTGGATCATCGCGCACGTCCACACCGGCGCGCTGGGCTGGAACGGCTTCATGACGTTCGGCATGATCTACTGGCTCGCGCCACGGCTGTTCCAGACGCAGCTCTACAGCAAGAAGCTGGCGGGGATCCACTTCTGGATCGGCACCTTCGGGATCCTGTTGTACGTGGTGTCCATCTACAGTGCGGGCGTCACCCAGGGCCTGATGTGGCGCGCCTTCGACGAGACGGGTCGGCTGAGCTATCCGGATTTTGTCGAGACCGTCGTCAAGCTGCTGCCGATGTACTGGATGCGCGTGGCGGGCGGGTCCTTGTTCATCGTCGGGATGCTGCTGTTCGCTTGGAACATCGTGATGACGTGGCGGACGCGGCCGGCGGCCTATGAAGTGCCGGTCGTCCGCGCGCCGGGATTGAGCCGCTCGTTCGTGGCGCCCCACGAGCCGAAGCCGGCGGGAGAAGGGTTCCTCGGCTGGATTGCTGCGATGCGTTATCACCGCGCCTGGGAGCGGATGCCGATCGTGTTCACCGTGCTGGTGCTGCTGGCGGTGGTCGTGGCCACGCTCTTCGAGCTGCTGCCGACGTTCCTGATCAAGTCGAACGTCCCGACCATCGCCTCGGTCAAGCCGTATACACCGCTCGAACTGTACGGCCGTGACATCTACATCAGGGAGGGCTGCTTCAACTGCCACTCGCAGATGATTCGCCCGTTCCGCTACGAAACCGAGCGCTACGGCGAGTACTCCAAGCCGGGCGAGTCGGTGTACGATCACCCGTTCCTCTGGGGATCACGCCGGATCGGGCCGGACCTGGCGAGGGAAGGCGGCAAGTACCCGAGCCTCTGGCACGTCCGGCACTTCACCAATCCGCGTGAGGTGACGCCGAAATCGATCATGCCGTCCTACGCGCAGTTTGCGACCACTCCGATTCCCTGGGACGTGATCCCGAAGCGGGTCGCGGTGATGGCGATGCTGGGCGTGCCCTACGGCACGGCGATCAACAACAGCGTGACCATGGCCAGGGCGCAGGCGGCCCTGGTCGCTGCCGACATCGAGAAATCGGGCGGTCCCGTCGGGCTGCAGGACAAGGAGATCGTGGCCATTGTCGCCTACATCCAGCGCCTCGGGCAGGACATCAAGGCGAACCCCGGAGGGTCACAGTGAAGCTCTCCGACATCATGGCCAACGCCGGCCTCTCGATCTACGCCGAGGTGGCGCTGGTCCTGTTCATGCTTGCGTTCCTCGGCATCGTGTGGTGGGTCCTTCGCCGCGCGAACACCGTGCGGTGGAAGAGCGCCGCCCAGATGCCGCTCGACGATGTGCACCCCCAGCAGCCGCGCAAGGGCGAGGACTGATCGATGGCCGACGAGAAGCCGAAGGACCAACTGCTGGAACATTCCTACGACGGCATCCAGGAGTACGACAACCCGATGCCGCGGTGGTGGGTGATCACCTTCTGGGCGACGATCATCTTCGCGGTGGCGTACGCCCTCAATCTCGGCGGTATCGGCGTGGGGGCCGGGCGGATCGCAGCCTATGAACGGGAGATGGCCGAGTTCCGCGCGGCGCATCCGGCGGTCAAGGCGCCCGATCCGGCCGCACTGCTCGCCGCCGTCGCCAACGCCGACGAGGTGAAGGAGGGGAAGGCGATCTTCACGAAGAACTGCACCGCCTGTCATGGCCCCGATGGCGGTGGGATCATCGGCCCCAACCTCACCGACGACTACTGGATCCACGGCGGCAAGATTGAGGAAATCGGCGCCACGGTGACGGCGGGCGTTCTCGCCAAGGGGATGCCGACCTGGGGCAAGATCCTCAAGCCGAAGGAAGTGGAAGAAGTGGTGGCGTACGTCTGGACGCTGCACGGCACCACGCCAGCCAAACCGAAGGCGCCAGAAGGACAGCTGGTTCCACGGTGAGCGCGCCGGCCGTCTCCGAGCGGGTCCTGCCGACGTTGAACGTCGACGGGTCGCGCAACTGGATTCGCCCCAAGCCGGCCATCGGTCCCTGGTGGCGGCGCCGACGCATCGTGGCCTATCTGCTGATGGTGGTGTTTTTCGCCATTCCGCAGATCACCGTCCGCGGCCTGCCAGCGGTGCTGCTCGACATCCCGCGCCGTCAGTTCACGATCCTGGGGACGACCTTCATCCCCACTGATACGCTGCTCCTGATGCTGCTGCTGGGGAGCTGCCTGATTGCGATCTTCCTCTTCTCGGCGCTCTTCGGGCGGGTGTGGTGCGGCTGGGCTTGTCCCCAGACTGTCTACATGGAGTTCCTCTTCCGGCCGTTCGAGCGTCTGCTCGAGGGGGGAAGGAGCGGCTCGGCGCTGCTCGATCGCGACAGGAAGCGGTTCCACCCCCGGCGGCTGCTGAAGTATGCCGTCTACCTGGTGCTGTCGCTGTTCCTGGCGCACACCTTCCTGGCCTACTTCGTCGGCGTGCGCGCCCTGGAACAATGGGTGCGGCTGTCGCCATACCAGCACCCGACGCCGTTCATCGTGATGGCGGTCACGACCACGCTGATCTTCCTCGACTTCGCCTGGTTCCGGGAGCAGACCTGCCTGATCGCCTGCCCGTACGGCCGCTGGCAGTCGGCGCTGCTCGACAGCCAGTCGACGATTGTCGCCTACGATTTCACCCGTGGCGAACCACGGATGCGCGGCATGGCCAATCGGGCGGCGGGTGCCGGCGATTGCATCGAGTGTGGCGCCTGCGTGCTGACCTGTCCCACCGGGATCGACATCCGCGACGGACTGCAGATGGAGTGTATCCACTGCACCCAGTGCATGGACGCGTGCGACGCCATCATGGCCAAGGTGGGCCAGCCGACCGGACTGATTCGCTACGCCTCCCGCGACACGCTCGCGGGGCGGCCGAAGCAGCTGTTGCGGCCCCGGGTGGTGGTGTATCCGGCGGCGTTCACCCTCTTCTTCGGGGGATTCCTGTTTGCCCTGGAGACCAGGGAGGCGGCCGACATCACGATCCTGCGCTCGGGCTCGGTACCGTTCATGCTGGAGGCCGACAGCTCGGTGACCAACCAGGTGCGTGTCAAGATCGCCAATCGCTCGCGCACCGATCACCGCTATGTCATCATGGTGCTTGGCGTTGACGGGGGCCGGGTGATTGCACCGGAGAGTCCGCTCGCGGTGCCGGCCGGGGCGCAGCGCACGACCAGCGTGTTCGTGGTGCTGCCGCGATCGGCGTTTCCGGACGGGCAGCACAACATCACGGTCCACATCACCGACGGCGACGACTTCACCGGGGACTTCCCCTTCAACCTGCTCGGGCCCTCCGGCCGGAATGGGGCGACGCCGTGAGTCCGCTCATCCGGAAGGATCGCATCTGGCCCACGGCGATCATTGCCGTGCTGGTGATTGATGTCGCCGTGGGGTTCGTGATGATGCGGGTGGCGGCGGACGATCCCCACGCGGCGATCGAGCCGGAGTATTACCAGAAGGCTGTCGCCTGGGACTCGACCATGGCACAGTCGCACCGCAACACAGCCTTGGGGTGGACGCTGGAGTCCTCGCTCGGCGCGATCACCCCCGGGCGTGAAGCGCCACTCACGCTTCGCCTGCACGATGCCCACGGCGATGCCGTGGTGGGCGCGACGCTTCAGGTCGAGGCGATGCAGGTCGCCCACGCGGATGAAGTGGTGCACGCCACCCTGACCGCGGCCGGCGACAGCACCTACGTCACCGCACTCCCGATGGCGCGCCCCGGCCTCTGGGAACTGCGCGTCGTGGCGACGCGGGGGAGTGACCGCTTCACCGCCGACCTGCGGCTCGATGTGTCGACGTCCGGCGCGGCGCTGCCAGTCAGCGCCCGCCCTGGTGATGCGCCCGCGGCGACGGGGAAACCCGCGCCGCGCCCCGCGGGGCCCTGATGACCCTCGTCCTCGCGGTCCTCGTCGCCTCGCTGCTCGGTAGCGTGCATTGCGCCGCGATGTGCGGGGCCTTTGTCTGTTTCTACGCCACGAGCGGCGCGTCGTCGGCATCGTGGCGGCATGCGACACCGAGCCACGCGGCGTACAACCTCGGTCGGCTGATCTCCTATGTTGTGCTTGGCCTGATCGCCGGCGCACTCGGCGGGATCCTCGATCGGGCCGGGATGATGGCCGGGGTGGGGAAGATCGCCGCCGTGGTCGCCGGCGTGCTGATGGTCGCCTGGGGCGCCGGCGCGGTCCTGGCCGCACGCGGCGTCCGGATTCCAGGGCCCGGTGTTCCCGCTCCCTGGCAGCGCGCAATGGGTGCCGCGCTGCAGCGTGTGCGCAACCAGCCGCCGGTGATTCGCGCGGCCGCCACCGGCCTGGTGACGACGTTGCTGCCCTGCGGTTGGCTCTATGCCTTTGTCGTCACGGCCGGCGGTGCGGGATCGCCGCTGCGCGGCGCGTTGGTGATGCTGGTCTTCTGGGCGGGAACCCTGCCGATGATGCTCGCCGTCGGATACGGCGCCCGGGCGTTCTTCGGGCCGTTGCGTGCGCGTCTTCCCCTGGTGAGTGCCGCGACGATCGTCGTGCTGGGCCTCTTCTCGATCGCCAATCACTTCGGCGTGGTCCCGCGAATGCAGTGGCTGCATGAGCTCACCCCGTCCATTCCGGTGGCTGGCGTCCCGGCGGCTGCTGTTCCCCAGCATTCCCACTGAATCCATGCCTGCCGCGTCCACTGCTCCGGTCATCGGGACTTCCTGCACGCACTGCGGACTCGCCGTGCCGCCGGCGCTGGTCAGCGAGGGCGATGGTCCGCAGTTCTGCTGTGCCGGCTGTCGCACCGTCTACGACATCCTGCAGTCCAACGGCCTGTCACAGTACTACGATTTCCGGGAACGCCGCGAAGCGGCAGTGCGGAGCAGCGGCAGGACGTTCGAGGAATTCGACCATTCCGCCTTCGGTGAACTGTACGTGCAGCCGGCCGGGGCGGGGCTGTCCCGCACCGAGCTGTACCTCGAGGGCGTCCACTGTGCCAGCTGCGTCTGGCTGGTGGAGCGTGTACCCCTGCTGCTGCCCGGTGTTGCGCGGGCTGAACTCGACATTCGACGGTCGCTGGCCCGGATCGAGTGGGATGCTGCCGCGGTGCCGTTGTCGCACGTTGCCCGCACCCTCGACCGGCTGGGCTATTCGCCGCACCCCTTCCGCGGGGTGGCGCGCGACGCGATGCGCCGGCGCGAGGACCGCGCCATGCTCACCCGCATCGGCGTGGCGGGCGCGATCGCCGGCAACGTCATGCTGGCGGCGCTGGCGCTCTACTCCGGCGAGTTCAGCGGGATGGAAGGCAGCTATGCCCGCCTCTTCCGCTGGATGAGCCTGGGCCTCACCCTCCCGGCAGTGCTCTATCCGGGCCGCGTCTTCTTCACCGGGGCATGGGCGGCGCTGCGCACGCGCACGCTGCACATGGACCTGCCGATCGCGCTGGCGCTTGGCGCCGGTGTCACGCGCGGAGCGATCAACACCATCACCAACAGCGGGCCGATCTATTTCGACGGCGTCTGCATCCTGATCTTCCTGCTCCTCACCGGCCGCTTCCTGCAACAGCGCGGCCAGCGGGCCGCGGCGGATGCCGCCGAGCTGCTCTATTCCCTCGCCCCCACCACGGCGCGCGTCATCGATGCCGATGGCAGCGAGCGGGAACTTCCCGCCGTCGCCCTGCTGCCCGGAATGGAAGTGGTGGTTCGCGCCGGGGAGAGCTTCCCGGCCGACGGTCACATCGCCGCGGGAGAGACGGCCATCAATGCGGCGCTGCTGACGGGCGAGTCGCGGCCGGTCTCTGCGTCACGCGGCGATCCGGTCTTCGCTGGCACGTTGAATGTGACGGCTCCGGTGCGCGTGGTGGTCGAGGAATCGGGCGAGACCAGCCGGTTGGCCCGGATGCTCAGGCAGGTCGAGGAAAGCGCCCAGCGGCGTGCCCCGGTCGTCGCGTTTGCGAACCGGATGTCCGGATGGTTCGTGGCGGTCGTCCTCCTGCTGGCGGTGATCACCTTCCTGCTCTGGTATCCCCGCAACGAAGCCAGCGCATGGGACCACGCGATCGCCCTGCTGATCGTGACCTGTCCCTGTGCGCTGGCGCTGGCCACGCCGCTGGCCGTAACGGTCGCCATCGGCCGGGCCGCTCGCGCCGGGATCTTCATCAAGGGCGGTGATGCCCTCGAATCGCTCGTCCGCGCCGGTGACCTGGTCCTCGACAAGACAGGGACGCTGACCGAGGGGCGAACGGCGCTGGTGACCTGGCGTGGGGATGACTCCGTCAAGCCGCTGGTGCTCGCGCTCGAAGCCGGCTCGTCGCATCCGATCGCCGACGGATTTCGGCGCGCCTGGCCCGGACTCGTCGCACCGGACCCGAGTGGAGTCAGTCATCATGTCGGCGCCGGCATCTCCGGCACGGTCACCGGGCATTTCGTGGTGGTTGGTTCGCCGCGCCTCGTGGCACAACACGCGCACGGTGGCGAACCCCTGCTCGCGCACCTGGCAGGGCAACCACTGACTCCGGTGCTGGTGGCGGTCGATGGCGCCGTGGTGGCCGTCGCGGGCATCGGTGATCGCGTGCGCACCGACGCCGGTTCAGCACTGGCAGCGCTCCGCCGCCGCGGCTGGCGAACCACCCTGCTGTCCGGCGATGATCCTCAGGTGGCGGCGGCGGTTGGCCAGACACTGGGTTTTGCCGCGGATGCGACCGTCGGGTCTGCCACCCCCGAACAGAAGCTGGCGTTCGTGCATGAGCGACTGGGTCGCGCCCGGGCCACGCGACAGCCGGTGGTGATGGTGGGAGACGGTGTCAACGATGCCGCGGCGATCGCCGCGGCGAGCGTGGGGATCGGCGTGCACGGTGGCGCCGAGGCGTGCCTCGCGACCGCGGACGTCTACCTCACGACGCCCGGCATCGAACCACTGGTCCGCCTGGTTGAGGGAGCGGCGCGGACGATGCGGGTGATCCATCGCAACATCGGCTTCGCCTTGTGTTACAATGCCGTGGGCGTGGCGCTCGCCATGAGCGGCAGGATCTCGCCGATGATCGCGGCGTTGATGATGCCGGCCAGTTCGCTGACCGTCGTGCTGGGCAGCTGGTTCGGGAGGACATTTGATCCCACCCCGGCGCCTCGCGCAGCGGAGACGGTGCCTGGAGATTCCCGGGTCGAGGTGGCGGCATGAGCGTGCTGTTCATCGTGGTTCCGCTGGCGCTGATCGTGGTGCTGGTCGCCGTGGTCGCCTACGTATGGTCGGCGCGGGGGGGGCAGTTCGACGACCTCGACACGCCGCCCGTGCGCATGCTGCACGACGACGAATCCTCGGCCAAGCGCCCATGAGTCTCTGGCGTCGAGGTCGATCGGTCCGGGAGATCGGTCTCCGCCTGGCCGCGATCTTTGAAGCGAGCAAGGGGCTGCTCGTGCTGATCGTCGGGTCCGGACTGCTGCTGCTCGTTCACCGGGATGTCCAGCTATTCGCCGAGCACCTGATCGCGCACGCGCATCTCAATCCGGCCAGCCGCTATCCACGAATCTTCCTGAAAGTCGCCACCGAGGCGACTCCTGCCCGGCTTCGCCTGCTTGCACTGGGCGCGCTGATCTACTCGATCGTGCGATTCGTCGAGGCCGTGGGGCTGTGGTACGCCCGTCGCTGGGCGGAATGGCTCGGGGTTGCCAGCGGTCTGATGTACCTCCCCTTCGAATTGCGCGCGATGATTCGCCGGCCGGGCCTCGAGCCCCTGATCGCCGTGCTGCTGAATATTGGTGTCGTGGTCTTCCTCGGCCTCCAGCTCGAGTCGCAGAAGACCAGCCCGGGGCCTGAGGTCCCGCGCCGAGCCAATTAGGGGTCGCAGCCTGCCCCGAGCTCCCACCAATCCCTCGCTGTCTCATCGCAGATTGCCGCGCGTCGTGGCTTGGTGGTAATTGGCGACTGTCGCAATGCTTGACAGCCGGTTGGAAATACCGCTCCCTCCCCAGCAAGCCTCTCTGCGGTACAAATGATGCCTATCACTATATCTGTCATACACTTACCTCTTGATCTCAGGGCTCTTGATACCCAGTTCCCCAGATCTGTCGATCTCCGGCATCCAGTCCTCAAATCGAGTCAGCCATATCCGATACTCTACGGAGTCATTTGTGCATACCTGTAGGAACCGGACGTCCACAAGAACAGCGTCCACCGAATTTCACGGATTTCAACTGGGCTTCACGCGCATGACGGATCTCTGCGCGAGGGCGGATCGCACATGGCAGCACCGAGTCGAGCGATAGTGTCGGAATACGTTCAACCTGAGGTGGCGGCAGCTGTCGCTCCGCCGGCTCCAGCGCGCCGGATGATTGCGGTTGTCAAGTCGCGTCGTTGGGCACCGAGCGCTCGGTTCTGGTGGTTGCTCCTCATTGGTGCACCCCTCACCCTGATCAACATCCTGGGTGCACCCTACTACCTCGCCACGATGGAAGAGCGCGTCCGGCTTCCATGGCACGCCTGGTTGCGGCCGTCGGGGTATATCGGGCAGTCGGCCGGCATCGTGGCACTGCTGATCTTCTTCGTGCTCTGGCTCTATCCGCTGCGCAAGAAGTTCAAGGCGCTGGCGTTCATGGGCTCGCTGGGCAAGTGGATGGATGTGCACGTCGCCTCTGCGCTAGCCTTGCCGTTGCTGCTGGCGATTCACTCCTCGTGGCGGTCCAACGGGCTGATCGGGTTGGGCCTCATGGCGATGCTGGTCGTGATCGCGAGCGGAGTGGTCGGTCGTTACCTCTACACCCGCATTCCGCGCGCGCGGAGCGGAGTCGAGTTGACGCGTGACGAGGTCGCTGCCAAGCGGCGGGAACTGATCGAACTGCTCGCCGCGACGACCGGCCTTTCGCACGAGGTCGTGGGCCGTGCGCTGGATGTGACGCCCGCCGCAACAGAGCAGGGCGGCATCCTGAAGATCCTCTGGCACCTGATCTCCGACGACCTGCTGCGCTGGAAGCGGACGCGGGAACTGCGCCGGCGCTGGGCGGCCGTGGCACCCGCTGGGCGGCCGCTCAGCCGCCAGGCGCTGTCGGACGCGGTCGAGTATGCCAGCCAGGAGATTTCGCTCGACCAGCAATCCCGGATGCTCGAGGCCACGCAGCGCGTCTTCGCCTTCTGGCACGTGGCGCACCGGCCCTTCGCCATCACCGCACTGATTGCGGTGCTCATTCACGTGATCGTCGTCGTCGCCGTCGGCGCGACGTGGTTTTAGGAATCCGCCATGGCTGATATGGGCTTCACGACCCTCGGATTCCTGCTCGTCACCGGCGTGGTGATGTGGCTGCACCTGCGGTCACGTGGCGGCAGCACCGTGGTGATGGTTCCTGAGCGACGCGCCGGGACGGCGTGTCCCAAGTGCGAGGCGCACGTGCCGTCCGGTTCGACGTTCTGTCCGTCATGCGGGATCCCGCAGCAGGTGTTCGAACTGGTGCAGGCGCCCACGGCCGAAGGCGCCGTGAACGCCACGGGGCCAGCGCGTGCCGCGGTGCGGGCCGACATGTGCGTCGGGTGCGCGACCTGCACTGCCGCCTGCCCGATTCCCGGCGCGATCACCATGCGCGGCAAGCTGGCGGTGGTCGATGATGCGCTGTGCCAGGGACATGGTGAATGTGTCAGCGCCTGTCCGGTCGGGGCGATTTCGGTCACCACAGGGGCGGCGGTCAATCGCGTGGTGGTGCCGTCGGTCGACATTCACTTCGAAACCAACGTTCCCGGCCTGTACATCGTGGGGGAATTGGGCGGCCGCGGCCTGATCAAGAACGCCGTCAACGAAGGCAAGATGGCGGTCGAGCACATCGTGGCGATGCTGCCGCCGGGAGCCCCCCGCGCGGATGCCGTGGCGGGTGTGGTCGATGTCGCGATTGTGGGGTCGGGCCCGGCGGGACTCAGCGCCGCCATGGAGGCGATGCGCTGCGGCCTGACGTACACCGTCCTGGAACAGGGTTCCATCGCCGACAGCATCCGGAAGTACCCCCGGCACAAGCTCATCCTCGCCGAATCGGTGCAGATCCCGCTCTACGGTGATCTGTGGGTGGCCGACGCGTCGAAGGAATCCCTGCTGCAGGTCTGGGAGACCATCGTGGCCAATACCGGGCTGCAGGTGGTGACGCAGTCGCGGGTCGAGAGCATCGTGCGCGAGGGCAGCGTATTCCGGCTGGAGGCCTCCACCGGAACGTACCTGGCGCGCCGGGTGGTGCTCGCGATGGGACGTCGCGGCAGCCCGCGCAAGCTCGACGTCCCTGGCGAGGAACTCGGCAAGGTGTTCTACGACGTGGTCGAGATGGAGCAGTTCACCGGGCGTCGCGTCCTGGTGGTTGGCGGCGGCGACAGTGCGGTGGAAACTGCCGTGGGCCTGGCCAACCAGAAGGGGACCGAGGTGCTCCTGTCCTATCGCGGCGACACGTTCAGCCGGGTCAAGGAGCGCAACCGCGACAAGATCGAGGAGGTCATCAGGAGCCGGCGGGTGAAGCCGCTGTTCGGCAGCACGGTGCGGGAGATCCGCGCCGACGTCGTGGTACTGGATAATCAGGGCGAGACGATGATTGTCCCCAACGACTTCGTGGTGATCCGGGTCGGGGGCGATGCGCCCACGGCCTTCCTCGAGAAGATCGGCGTCAGGATCGTGCAGAAGGATGTCCCGATCCCGACCGAGCAAGCGAGGGCCGGCTGATTGCGCGCCGTCGTCCGCCTCGGGGTGTTGCTTGCCCTCGTCATTCCGGCCAGAGCCGCAGCGCAGATCTCGCCGGGACCGCTGGCGCGCGCGCATGCCGAGCTGGAGGGCGCGGGAAACTGCATCAAGTGCCACTCGACCGGGCGCGAGCCGATGGCGCAGCTCTGTCTCAGCTGCCACCAGGAAGTCCGCTGGTCGATGGACGCCGGGCGCGGGCTGCATGCCCGCGAGGCGAAGGATCCCAAGGTGACGTGCGCGAACTGTCACCCCGAGCACGCCGGGAAGGACTTCATCCTGGTGGCATGGAAAGAGGGCTCCGCCGCGCGCTTCGACCATCGGCGCGCCGGCTGGACCCTCGAAGGGAAGCACGCGAACGCGGCGTGCGACAAGTGTCATCGCGAGGCGTTCCGGGTCTCTCCCGCCGCGGCGCTCTCGAAGCGGCGCGGTTCGGCGGGGTGGATCGGCCTGGAAACCAACTGTGCCTCCTGCCACCGTGCGGACGATCCCCACAGCGGAGCACTGGGTACGAAGTGCGAGAGCTGCCACGACAGCAGGGGCTGGAAGCCCGCGGCGAAGTTCTCGCACGACCAGAGCCGGTATCCGCTGACCGGAAAGCACCTCGACCTGGCCTGCGACAAGTGCCACCTCGCCGCCCAGCTCAAGCTCAAGCCCGATTCCACGGGCAAGATCCGGCCGCAGTTCAAGCCGCTGGTGTTCGCCGAGTGTTCGGCGTGTCACGCCGATCCACATCAGGGTCGACTCACGCCGAAGTGCAGCTCGTGTCACAACACCCGCGGCTTCGCGATCGTCGACCGGAAGGAGTTCAATCACTCCGCGACGCGCTATCCGCTGCAGGGGCGGCATCGGGAAGTGGCCTGCGAGGCCTGTCACGGGCCGAACCTCACCAAGCGCCAGCCGGCGTCCGGCACGTGCACTGCATGCCACGCGGACAAGCACCTGGGGCAGGCAACCCTGGCAGGCAAGATCGTGGATTGCGCCGGCTGTCATCGGGTCGAAGGGTTCGCGCCCTCGACCTTCACGGTGGCACAGCACCAGGGCACGGCGTTCGCGCTCTCCGGGAAGCACCAGCAGGTGCGTTGTGCGGCGTGTCACGGCCCGGTCGGCGCCCCCGCGCCATCCCGAGCCCCCGCTCCCGGGGCGCGTCCCCCGCTGCCGGCGGCGGTGCGGATCCGGATGCCGTTCGCCAAGTGCACGTCCTGTCACGCGGACGTCCACGGCGGGCAGCTGGCGTCGCGGCTCGGCAATGGGGCCTGCGAGGAGTGTCACCGCGATACCGGATGGAAGCCAAGCGTGTTCAGCCCGGCTGCGCATGCCAAGCTGCGCCTCGCGCTCGAGGGGCGGCACACGGAGATCCCCTGTGCCTCGTGTCACTCGGTGACACGCACCGGGCTCCCACCGGTAACCGCGCCGGCGTCCCGCGGCACGGCCGGGTTCCTCTTCGCGGTGCCGGAGGTCGAGTGCGCCTCGTGTCACGTCGACCCGCACGCGGGCCGCTTCACGGTCGCGGGCGGCATGCCGATCAATGGGGGGTGTCGCTCCTGCCACGATGCCCGGTCGTTCCGGCCCTCGACGGTGGACGTCGCCCGCCACGCCGCGTTCAAGTTCCCGCTCGAAGGGGCCCACCGTGCCCAACCGTGCGTGGCGTGTCACACGCGCCTCAACACCTCGCTACGCGGAGCGTTCCTGGTCCGCACGCCGAGTCGTTCCCCGACGCTGATGCTCACGGTGGAGAAGGGGGTCGCCTGCCAGGCGTGCCACGAGTCGCCCCACGGCACGCAGTTCGCCGCGCGCAAGGGCGGCGGGCGATGCGAGAGCTGTCACAGCACGGATGCCTTCGTGCCCGCGCCGCGGTTCGATCACGAGCGGGATGCGAGCTTCTCGTTGAAGGGAGCACACGCAAAGCTGGCGTGTGCGTCGTGTCACGTTGCGCCGGCCGGATCAAAGCAGGTGGTGTATCGACCGCTCGCGTCGAAGTGCGAGAGCTGCCATGCGGCGAAACCCGCAGGGGGTGGTAAGTGACCACGTGGAACCTGAAGCAATGGTGTGGTGTCCTGCTCGCCCTCGTCGTGTTCCCGATGGCAGCGAGCGGACAGGGAACCCAGAATCCGCACGGCCCGACGATCGGGACGTGCACCACGTGCCACATTCCCTCGGCCTGGCGCCCGGCCAGGATCTCGCCGGCGTTCCACCATGCCGAGAAGACCTTCCCCCTGGATGGGGCGCATGCAGCCGTCAAGTGCGGTGCCTGCCACAAGACCCTCGACTTCAAGTCCGCCTCGAGTTGTACCACCTGTCACAAGGATGTCCACGTCGGCGAGCTCGGCCTCCAGTGCGCGCGGTGCCACACCACCCGGAGCTTCACTGACCAGGCCCGCCTCTCGCGCCTGCATGAACAGTCGCGCTTTCCACTGACCGGAGCCCACGCCACGGCCACATGCGAGGCGTGTCACCTGCGCTCCCCGTCAGGGCAGCCGCAGTTCACCAACCGTTCGACCACCTGCATCAGCTGTCACGCCGCCAACTTCCAGCAAACCACCGCCCCGGACCACAAGGCGGCCGGATTTCCGCAGGATTGTGCCAGTTGCCACACCACGGCGACTTGGCAGGGCGCCCGGTTCGATCACTCGACGACGCTGTTCAAGTTGACGGGTGCGCACCAGGCGGTGTCGTGTACGGCGTGTCACGGTGACGGGGTGTACAAGGGGAAGCCGACCGCTTGCGTCTCCTGTCACCAGGCCACCTTCAACGCAACCACGAGCCCGCCCCACGCCGCCTCCGGGTTGCCGACGACCTGCGTGAACTGCCACAACACCACGGCGTGGTCGACGGGGACATTCGACCATGCCGCCACCCTGTTCCCGCTGACCGGCGCGCACCGTTCCGTCGCCTGTCTCTCCTGCCACATGCAGGGTGTCTACAAGGGCACGCCGACCACGTGTATCTCGTGCCACCAGGCCACGTTCAACAGCACCACGGCGCCCCCCCACTCGGCGTCGGGTTTCGCCACCACCTGCACGACGTGTCACACCACGACCGGGTGGACCGGGGCGGTGTTCAACCATGCGACCACGCAGTTCCCGCTGACCGGGGCGCACCAGGCGGTCGTCTGCACCCAGTGCCACGCGGACGGCGTCTACCACGGAAAGCCGACCACCTGCGTCTCGTGCCACCAGGCCAAGTTCACGGCGACGACCACGCCGCCGCACGCCGCGGCCGGCTTCGCGACGACGTGTGCCACGTGTCACACCACCACGACGTGGACGAGCGCCACGTTCAATCACTCGACGACGCTCTTCCCGCTGACCGGCTCGCACCTGGCGGTGACCTGCGCGCAGTGCCACAGCGATGGTGTCTATGTCGGCAAGCCGACGACCTGCGTCTCGTGCCACCAGGCCAAGTTCACGGCGACGACCACGCCGCCGCACGCCGCGGCCGGGTTCGCGACGACGTGTGCCACGTGCCACACGACGACGACGTGGACGAGCGCCACGTTCAACCACTCGACGACGATCTTCCCGCTCACCGGGGCGCACCTGGCGGTAACCTGCGCCCAGTGCCACAGTGATGGCGTGTATGTGGGCAAGCCGACGACCTGCGTGTCGTGCCACCAGGCCAACTTCACCGCCACGACCACGCCACCGCACGCCGCGGCCGGGTTCGCGACGACGTGTGCCACCTGCCACACCACCACGACATGGACCGGGGCGACGTTCAACCACTCGACGACTCCATTCCCGCTGACCGGATCGCACCTGGCCGTGACCTGCGCCCAGTGTCACAGCGATGGCGTCTATCGGGGCAAGCCGACCACCTGTGTGTCGTGCCACCAGGCCACCTACAATGCCACCACGACGCCACCGCATGCGGCGGCGGGGTACCCAACCACCTGTGCGACCTGCCACTCGACCACCAGCTGGCAGAGCGGCACCTTCAATCACTCGACCACCCTGTTCCCGCTCACCGGGGCGCACCAGGCCCTGGCGTGTGCCTCGTGTCACAGTGACGGGGTGTTCCGTGGCAAGCCGACCACGTGCGTGTCATGTCACCAGGCCAACTACACCGCCACCACCACGCCGCCGCACGCCGCGGCTGGCTTCGCGACGACGTGTGCCACGTGTCACACCACCACGACGTGGACGAGCGCCACGTTCAATCACTCGACGACGCTCTTCCCGCTGACCGGGGCGCACCTGGCGGCGACCTGCGCCCAGTGCCACAGTGATGGCGTCTATGTCGGCAAGCCGACGACCTGCGTCTCGTGCCACCAGACGAACTACACCGCGACGACCACGCCGGCGCACGCCGCCGCCGGCTTCCCGACCACGTGCGCCACGTGTCACACCACCACGACGTGGACGAGCGCCACGTTCAATCACGCGACGACGCTCTTCCCGCTCACCGGGGCGCACCTGGC
>JANYAG010000171.1 GCA_025361465.1 Gemmatimonadota bacterium | reverse complement strand
CCGACTACCAAAAGAAATTGAAATCCGGCTTAACACTCTGGCGACGTCCACCGGGCGCATCATTGTCTTCCCAGAGCGCCAGCACGTTGCCGTCGGGGTCGGCCACCAGCGCCATCACCCCGAAGCCTTGCTGCGTGGGCTCGGCGACGAACTTCACGCCCCGTTCGCCGAGCGCGCTGCAGAACTCGAGCAACTGGTCAACCTCGAACGTGATGCCGGTGTGGCGTCCCACCATCGCCTTGGCGTCAGGATGCTCGGCGGGGTGCACGCTCAGGTGTGGCGAGGATTCCAGCAGCTGAAATCCGAACGAACCGGACGCCACCGCCGGGAGACCGAGCGTGTCGACGTAGAACGCGCGGGCGCGCTCGATGTCGTGGACGAAGATGGCGAACGAATGCAGCGTCGGGGTCATGGGACCTGGTCGAGTCGGGGCGAGGCAACAGCCACTCGCACGTTGCGGCGCATGCCCTCGAGACCGGGGCGCGCCAGCCCGGTATCGGCAAAGCGCCGGTTGAATTCGGTCTCGTTCATCTGCTCGAAGACGCGCGCGTCCCGCCGATCCGGATCCCGGCGAGTGGCGAAGTCCTCGATGGTGGTCGGCGTGGCGAACTTGATGTTCCACGGACAGACGTCATTGCACACATCACACCCGAAGGCCCAGCCGTCAGACCTGGCGGCGAGCTCAGGTGGCGGGTTGCCCCTGTACTCGATGGTGAGGTAGGACAGGCACTTCGTGGCATCGAGTACCAGGGGTTCGACGAATGCCTGCGTCGGACAGGCGTCGAGGCAGCGGGTGCACGAGCCGCAATGGTCCGTCCCAAGCGGTTGCGAGGGCGCGAGGTCAAGATCGGTGAACACCGAGCCGATGAAGGTGGATGACCCGTGCTGGGGATGGATGAGCATGGTGTTCTTGCCGATCCAGCCGAGGCCAGCGCGCTCCGCCAGTTCGCGCTCGGGGATCGGGGCATGATCGACCCAGGCATGCGCCAGTCCAGCGCCGTTGGCCTTGAGCCACTCGGCAAGCACCAGCAGGCGGGCGAGGGTGACCATGTGGTAGTCAGTGCCCCGGGCATAGGCCGCGATCTTGAAGGCGTCGCCGGGAGCCGGACGTTCGTCGGCCGGCGCAGCATAGTTTTCCAACACCACCACCGCCGTGCGAGCTCCCTTGGTCGCACCTGCCGGAGATTTCCGCTTTTTGGCCTGGCGGTGGAGATACCGCATCGTGCCGGCCAGACCGTGCGCCAGCCAGCGATCGAGCGCTTCGCCCCGACGGCTCGGTTCGAGCGTCGCGACACCACACGCGACGAATCCGATGCGGGTGGCCTCGGCGTGAATCGCCGCGATCGAGGGAACCCTCACGACGCCACCGCCTCCTTCACAGCCCCATGGTCTCGCGCCGCCAGCGAGCGAAGTGACGGACGTCCTCGAGTGGCGGGACCGCGTCCTCATGCCCGTACGCCGTGTACATCCGCCACCGCAGGTAGGGGCGGTCGGGAATCGGCAGGAATGGCGGCTGGCGCCACCACTTGCGGCGTCGGAAGGCCCAGGCGGTGCGGCAGAGGTCGATGGCCAGCCGGGGAGACAGGAGCGCACGCCCGGCCAAACGCAGGGTCAGTCCCAGCCATGAGCCGCGGTAGCGCGGATCGGGCTCTTCAGCGTGCCAGTCGTCGGGTGCACTCACGCGGAGGAACGTAGGGGAACGCCACGTCCGGCGACACCCCGGGCACCGCCCGGCGGTGGCTCGGCCCTATATTTCCACCACAATTCCGAAGCAAACGTGACTCTCCCGAGGTGCTGACGCATGACCGATCAGGCTCACCATCCGCACCACAGCAGTACCCGAAGGAAGCAGACCACCCAGGACGAGCAACTGCTCAACATCCCGGTTGGGGAAGAGACCCTGCGCCTCCGGAAGACCTCGGACTCGTGGCGAGTGCTCCGCATCATGGGCGAGTTCGTGTGGGGCTTTGACAATCTGCAGGACGTGGCGGGCGGGGTCACCTTCTTCGGATCGGCACGCACCAAGCCGAGCGATCCGATGTATCTGGCCGCCGAGGCGACCGGTCGCCTCTTCGCCAAGGCCGGCGTCCCGGTCTTCACGGGGGGCGGCCCCGGGATCATGGAGGCCGCGAACAAGGGCGCGTTCGAGGCGGGCGGGATCTCGATCGGCTGTAACATCGAGTTGCCGCGCGAACAGGTGCCGAATCCGTACCTGACCCGGTCGCTCGACTTCAAGTTCTTCTTCGTGCGCAAGATGATGTTCATGAAGTACGCCATCGGCTTCGTCGTCTTTCCCGGCGGCTTCGGCACGCTGGACGAGCTCTTCGAGGCACTCACCCTGATCCAGACCGACAAGGTGACGGACTTCCCGGTGGTGCTGTTCGGCTCCGAGTACTGGGGCGGGCTGGTCGAGTGGATGCGGGTGCGAATGCTCGCCGAGGAGATGATCTCCCCCGGCGACATGAACCTCTTCACGGTCACCGACGATCCGCACCATGCGGTGCGCACCTTGATGGACTGCCGGCGCCGGATGGGCATTGCCGAGGCCACTCCCTGATCCCTGAGCCGCAGCAACCGCTGGCCGTCAGCCGATCGCAACAGTGGTGGGCGCTCGGGCTGCTCGCCTTCATCAACCTGCTCAATTACCTCGATCGCAACGTCATCTTCGCGTTGTTCGAATCGATCAAGCGCGACCTGTCGCTCACCGACACGCAGCTCGGCTGGCTCGGCGCCGCCTACATCCTGGTGTTTTCCGTAGCCGCACTGCCCTTCGGGGTCATCAGCGACGTCAAGAGCCGCAAGGCCGTCATCGCCGGCGGTACGGCGCTGTTCAGCATCTTCACGGCCCTCGGCGGCCTGGTGACGAGCTTCACGCAGCTGTTCGTCACCCGCGCCGCCGTTGGCATCGGCGAAGCCGCCTATGGCCCGGCCTCGGCGTCAATGGTCGCCGACTATTTCCCGGGACGCCACCGCGCCTTCTCGATGAGCGTTCTGGCCGCGGGGGTGCCGGTCGGCGGCGTGCTCGGCATCCTGCTGGGCGGATACCTCGAGGGAATCTACGGCTGGCGCGTCGCGCTGATGACGGTCGGATTGCCCGGACTCTTCTGCGCCGCGATGGTGTCGCGCCTGGTCGATCCCGCGCGCGAGGAAGTGGCGCTCAATTTCCGGAACGTGGTCCGCCAGCTCGAGATCGGTGTGCGCGGCGTGGTGCGCCAACTCGCACCGTTGCTCATCCTCAGCGCAGTCGGACTGGTGGGCGCCTACCTCCTTTCGCTGCGCTTCGGCACCGAATCCAAGATCGATGCCGCGATCGCCGGGGCGGCGATCGGGCTCGGCGCCATCCTCACCATCTGGCGGTGGGTCCGGCTGCTGCGGACCGATCGCCGCGCGGAAACACCCTTCACGCCACAACTCGAAGGGGCGGTCGACGACCTGCTCAACGCCGGCCGGACGGTGCTGCGCACGCCGACGCTGGTGTACATCTTCATTGCCGGGGCGATGATCTCCTTCGGGATGAATGGCCTGGTCGGCTGGGGACCGACCTTTCTCGCGCGCGAGTTCGGGCTGACCAGCGGGGCGGCGGCGGCACTGCTCGGCAAGTGGGGCTTGCTGTCGGGTGTGCTCGGCGCGCTGGCCGGCGGCGTGCTCGCCGACTGGCTCCGCCGCTGGACCGAGCGAAGTCGGGTGATCACCATCGCCGCCGGATTCCTCATCGGCGGGCCGCTGGCGGTCTGGCTGATGACGGTGCATGACCTGGCGGTATTTGTGCCGTGGTTCGTCGTGGCCTTCTTCTTTCTCTCGTGGTACAACGGCCCGATGTCGGCCGTGATCTTCGACGTCGTCCCGGCCCGCATCGGCTCGACCGTCGTCGGCGCCTACCTGCTGTTCATCCATCTCGCCGGCGACGCCATCGCCCTGCCCCTGGTCGGCGCCCTCTCCGACAAGTTCGGCATCGAGCGGGCGGTGATCGTCCTGCCGATCGTCTCACTGCTGGGCGGGGTCGTGATGCTCGGGGCGATGCGCACCGTCGTCAGGGACATGCAGCGGATGCAGGGGCCGACGGAAGCGGAGGTCATCGGGGTTTAGCTCGACAACACGAGTCGCCCTGTGCGCAGCGAAGGGCACGCATGGTGGAGCTTTGGCGAACGACGGCCACGCAGATCCTTCGCCTCGCTCAGGAGGACCATTTGCATTGCGTCTTCGCTATTTCCCCCACAGCTCCACGATTTCATCCACCACCCGCTTCGTCTCGGCCGGCTCGCCACTGCGCATGGCACCGGTGACACAATGTGTCAGGTGATTCTGCAGCAGCAGCTTGCCGACCGATCGCAGGGCCTCCTGGACCGAGGCGATCTGGATCAGGATGTCGGCACAATAGCGCTCCTCGTCGACCATCTTCTGCAACCCGCGCACCTGCCCCTCGATCCGGCGCAAGCGCTTGGCGAGGGCGTCCTTGGTGTCGGCAGGCACGTGCGTCGCGTGGTCGGGCATGGGGACTCCTGAATATTGGTCCAGCTTTGGGTCATCCTGAGCGAAGCGAAGGATCTGCGTGGCCGCACTTCGGTGACACTCCACCACGCGTGCCCTTCGCTGCGCTCAGGGCGACCCAGGGTAGCGCTTCTCGCTTCTCGCTCATCGCCTCAACCGCAAGCTGTTGGTGACGACACTGACGCTGCTCATCGCCATCGCGGCACTCGCCAGCACCGGGCTGAGGAGCAGGCCCGTGGCGGGATACAGCGCGCCAGCGGCGATCGGAATGGCGATCACGTTGTAGATGAAGGCCCAGAACAGGTTCTGGCGAATGATGCGCATGGTGCGACGGGACAGCGCGATCGCGTCCGCGACCCCGTGCAAGTCGATGCGCATCAGCACCACATCAGCGGCCTGCACCGCGACATCGGTCCCACCGCCCATCGCGATGCCCACGTCGGCGCGCGCCAGGGCGGGAGCGTCGTTGATGCCATCGCCCACCATCGCGACGACATGGCCTTCCCCCTGCAACCGGGCAATTTCGGCGACCTTCCCCTCGGGCAGCACCCCGGCCACGACGCGGGCAATTCCTGCCTCGTGCGCGATCGCAGCGGCCGTGGCGGGGCGATCGCCGGAGAGCAGCACGACCTCGAGTCCCTCGCGCTGCAGGCGGGCGACGGCCGCCGCGGAGCTCGCTCGGATCGGGTCGGCAACACCGAGCACCGCCACCAGACGGCGATTGACCGCGACGAACACCGCGGTGCGACCGGCGGCCGCGAGGCGCGTCGCTTCGGCTTCCAGCGGCGTCGCCTCAACCCCCTGATCGACCAGCAGGGCACTGTTGCCGACCGCGACCCGGCGCAGGTCGACCGAACCCGTGGCGCCCTTCCCGGAGACCGACGCGAACCCGTCGACTCGCGAATTCGTGAGGTTGCGGCGCGCGGCCTCGCGCACCACGCCCCCGGCGAGCGGGTGCTGCGAGGCGGCTTCGAGTGAGGCCGCGAAGCGAAACATCTCGTCCTCGGTCAACGTCGCCCCTGGCGCCATCACCACATCGGTCACCGATGGTGTTCCCTCGGTGATCGTGCCGGTCTTGTCGAAGACCACGGTGTCGACCTGCCCGGCGCGCTGCAGCGCTTCGCCACCCTTGATCAGCACGCCGAGGCGAGCCCCGCGGCCGCTGGCCACCATCACGGCGGTCGGCACGGCCAGCCCCATGGCGCAGGGACAGGCGATGATCAGCACGGCAATGGCCGCCGCAAAGGCGCGCAACGCCGGGGCGTCCTGCGCGGCGACGTACCACACCACGAACGTCAGCGCGGAAAGGGAGATCACCACCGGCACGAAGATACCGCTGATCCGGTCGGCGAGCCGCTGGATCGGGGCGCGCGATCCCTGGGCATCACGCATCAACCGCACGATGCTGGCGAGCACCGAGTCGCGCCCGAGGGTCGTGGCGTGGATGCTGAGGAGGCCGTTGCCGTTGAGTGACCCGCCGATGACGCGCGCGCCCGTTTCCTTGACGACGGGAAGCGACTCACCCGTGAGCATCGACTCGTCCACCGCGCTTTCGCCGCGCACCACCTCGCCATCGACCGGCACCCGCTCGCCCGGGCGGATGATCACCTCGTCGCCGGGGAGCACGCTCGAGACGTCGACATCCATCTCGACGCCACCACGCACCACCCGGGCTTGCGGCGGCTGCAGGTCGGCGAGGGCGCGCAGGGCGCGTGACGTCGCACGCTTGGCGCGTGCCTCGAGTGCATTGCCGATGAGGATGAAGGTGATGATCATCACCACCGCCTCGAAGTAGACATCGGGCGCGAGACCGCGCGAGATGAAGACGTCGGGCGCCACCGTGACGAAGGTCGAATACAGGAACGCCGCGCCGGTGCCGATCGCGATCAGCGTGTTCATGTCGGCCGAGCCGTGGCGGAAGGCGGCCCAGGCGCGCACGTAGAAGTGGCGGCCCGCCCACGCCATCACGCCCAAGGTCAGGGCGAAGACGGTCCAGACCAGCACTGGCCGTGGCAAGGCATACACCCACGGCATGATGCCGAGCAGTGCCGGCGTCAGCACCCGCATAAGCCATCCCATGAAGGGATCGGCGGTCGGGGCGTGGCTGTGGGTGGAGCCGGTCATCAACGGCATCGACAGCACCATCGCCAGTGCCGCGGCAATTCCGCTCACAACCGCCCGGCGCCGCAGCGCGACAAACTCCGCCTCCTGGTCGCGATCCCGAGCGTCCTGCTCCTCGATCGCCGAGCTTGCCTCCGCCGGAAGCTCAGCGCCATAGCCGGTCTCGCGGATCGCCTCCACCAGCCGCTCCGGCGACGTCAGCGCGACGTCAAACCGGATCGCGGCGTTGGCCAGCATCAGGTTCACCGCCGCCGAATGCACCCCCGGTTGCTGCTCCAGGGTGCGCTGAACCCGAGCCTGGCAGGCGGCGCAGGTCATTCCCGAGACCGACAGCGTTACGCCGGAGTCGGGGATCGCCGCCGTCGGGTCCGCCACCCCTTCTGCCATCCGGCTACCCGGCCTGGACCGCGGTTGCTGCATACCCGGCCGCCCGGACCACCTCGGCGATCGCCTCGGGGGCAGGTCCCCCCTCCGCGACCTCGACGTCAGCCCGGCCAACCGTGACCGTCCCGACCGTCACGCCGGAAAGGCTGTGGAGCGCGCGGTTCACCGCATTGACGCAGTGCCCGCAGGACATGCCTTCGATGCGCAAGGTGACCTTGGCCATGGCATTCTTCCTCGTCGCAGATGGTTGCCTTGATGGTATATAGGGGGTGGGGGTATGTCAAGGGTGCACAAGGTGGCACGACACGTGCTCCTCAGGGTGGCGTGATCGACCTCGATCCGACTCCGGCGTTCGGCGAATTCGTCCCCATCCTGGCCTGGTCAGGACGGCGGCCGAGCCACGCGGAGTTGGCGACCTGGCACGAATCGCTGCGAGCTTCGGTGGGACTGCTCTTCCCGGTCGACCTGCTGGCCTGCTGGCTCTACCCCTCACGCGGCGGCGCGGTGCTGGTGGGTCCGCCGGAGTTGCTCGCCGATCACCTGGAGCCGCCGCCGGCCGAACCGCTGGTGTCGCAGGAAGGCCTCTACGCCTTGGAGGACATGGTCGGTTCGCACGGTTACCGCTCGGTCATGGCGATCCCGATCCGTTCCGAAGTGCAGGACGTCGGCCTCCTGCTGGTGGGGACCTTCGCCCCCGATGCTTACACCTTGGCCAGTCATCGTGCCCTGCACCGCGTGGCGGCCGTCCTCGCCACCAGTTGTCGGCGACTTGCCGCCCAGCAGTGGATCGTCCCGCAGCCCGCGCACGAGGAACGCGACGCGATGGTGGCCGGTGTGACCCAGGGACTGCTCGATGCCATCGGCCGCGCCCGTGATGGCGACGAGTTGGTGCGCCTTGCGTCCGATGCGCTCGCCAACCAGCTGCCGCATGACCGGCTGGAGTTGCTGGCCGTGGCCCCGGCTCCCGATTGCTGGGCGATGGTTGGACAGGAGCGTGGGGTGACGCAACCGTTCCGCCTCGACGCCGAGGCATCGGATGCGATCGACGCGATGGTGCATACCCTTGGGGCACGCGAGGTCGCACGCGTCCCCGATCTCGCCGCCGTGGAGTCACCATGGCCGCTCGGGACGGATCGCCGCGGCGCCGAGCGTCAGCGCGGGATGCTGGCCGCGCGGCTCGAGATGGGTGAGGAGCTCGTCGGATGGCTCTGGCTGGGCAGCGAGACGGCTGGATGGTTCCGCCCCGAGGATGAAGCCGTCGCGCGCCTTGCCGCACAGATCCTTGCCCCGCGGGTGGCCGCCTGGGAAGCGCGGGCCGAGATCGCAGGAGTCTGGGGCTAGGACTCAGTCGGCAGCAACTACCTCTTCCTGGGTGACCTGATTGAGCGCGGCCGCCCGGTCAACGATCGGCCCGTCCACCGGCAGGATGAACCAGAACGTGCTGCCGCGCCCGAAGATCGACTCCAGCCCAATCTGGCCACCGTGCATCTCCACGAAGCGCTTGCACAGCGCGAGCCCGAGCCCGCTGCCCTGCGCCGCGCGGGAGGCGGACGAATCGACTTGCGAGAACTCCTGGAAGAGTTTGCCCTGATCTTCGGGCTTGATCCCCAGTCCGCTGTCCGACACCGACACCCAGACCACATCGCGCGGCATGAGCCGCATCGGCTCCCCGTGACGGGCCATCGTCGCCACCGGCATCGGGGCCACCGTCCGGACCGCCGAGACGGTGATGCGCCCTTCTTCGCCGGTGAACTTCGAGGCGTTCGACAAGAGGTTGAACAGCACCTGCCGTACCCGAATGCCGTCAGCCAGGACCTCGAGGGTCCCGTCCTCGGGCAGGTCGACGATGCACTCCTGCGTCTTGGAGGATCGCAGCGAGGCCGTATCGGCCACCGCGCCAGCGACCGCCTCGCGCACGTCACACGGGGCCAGGGAGAGCGCCATGCGACCCGCCTCGATCTTGGAGAGATCAAGCACGTCATTGATGAGGCGGAGGAGATGGCGACCGTTGCGCAGGATCGCCCCCAGGAACTCCTTCTGCTGCTCTTCGAGGGGCCCGAGTCCCTCGGTCAGCAACAGGTCGGAGAAGCCGATGATGGCGTTCAGCGGAGTCCGCAGCTCGTGCGACATGTTGGCGAGGAATTCGCTCTTGAGTTTGGTGACGCGCTGCAGCTCCCGGTTCTTCGTGGCGAGCATCCGCTCGTTGCGGCGCAGTTCCTCCAGCACCGTCGAGCGGTCGAGACCGAGCACCACCTGATCACCGAGATTCTGGAGCAGCTGGCGGTCCTGTTCCGTGAACGGCTGCCCGTCGCGCCGGTTGTAGGCACACAGCGCCCCCACGACGAGGCCGGCGGAGCGCAGCGGGACCATCGCGGCGCTGGTCAGCCGGCCCTGCAGCTGCTCATGGGGATGGTTGCGCGGATCGCTCTCCATGTCGGGGACGAGGAGGGCCTCGTCCTGCAGGATGGCGTAGCCCACCAGGGATTTCTCGATCGGCACCAACGCACCCATCGCTGGCTGCAGCGGCCCCGCCCCGGCCACCACCCGCACGAAGCGCCCCTCCTCGACCACCAGCATGATGGCGCCGCCCTCGGCTTCAAGCAGGTCGGCCGCGGCCAGTGCCACCTGGCGCGTGAGGGCGGAGAGTTCGCTGCCGGCCAGCAGCGCGGCGGACAGGTCGCGCAGCCGCTCGAGTTCGTGATTGCGTCGCGCGGTGGCCGAGAGGGCCCGCGCCAGTGACTGCTGCTGCCTGGCCGCCGCCATCCGCCCCATCCGCAGGGTCACCATCGCCAGCAGCGTGGTGACGCCCGCGAACAGCAGTCCAAGGCCAGTGTGCCCCAGGAAGAAGCTGAGCACACAGAACCAGCCGAGGAGCAACTCGACGAAGACGAGGGCGCGTGTGCCGCGCAACCGTCGCTTCCAGGATCGCCGTTCGGTGCGTTCCGGCTCGGAGCCGGGAACCGATGTGGTCATGAGTTCCGCAATCTAGTCAGACCTTGTGGTACACGACCCGGCCGGCCTGCTCGCCGTCCTCGGCGTCGTACAGCACGAAATCGGCAAAGAACGCGGGCGACGCGTCCCGCAGCGTGCCGAGCACGGCCACCGCCAGGCGACGGATCTCGCGCTCAGCACCCTCGCCAAGGCGAAGCTCGAGCATGGTCCGCCAGGCGCGCACGTTGGCGCTGACCACGAGCTTCGTTTCGGTGGCGTTGGGCAGCACGGATCGGGCTGCCTCGCGCGCCATCTTGCGGCGGTGAATCTTGTCGTCCACCCAGGAGTAGCGCTCCATCAGGCGTTCGACGGCGGCGACGTAGCTGTCCTGTGCCGAGAGCACTTGCGTCTGCCACGCCGCCTCGAGGACTTCGTCGCCCTGGATGGCCGGCGGCATGACAAAGGCCGATTCTGACTCATCGACATACCGCTGCGACAGTTGCGAATACCCGAAGCCGGCGCGGTGTCGCACCAGCTCGTGCGACAGCGACCGCGACACCCCCTCGATCAGGAGCACGTACACCGCGTGTTCGAAGACCGACCCGTGCCCTTGCTTCATGATATTGGTCAGGTACTCGGCCGTGCTGCGCCCAGCCGGGTTTCGCTGGCTCATGTAGCAGAGTCGGCCGGCAAATTCCGCCAGCCGCTCCCCGTCGGTGCCTGGGTCCTTCCACTGGATCATCAGATGGGATGGCTCGACGAACTGCGGCCGGCCAATCAGCGTCACAACAGGCGCACGGTAGACTTGCATGGCGATTCCGGCGAGGGTGTGGCGAAAGGTAATCCGGGTATCAGGCACGGTTCCATCGGTCGTCACCCCAGCGCGCCCCGGTCTCGATGCCGCGAAGGTACTCGGCCACGCCGTCGGGAAGGGTTGCTGCATCAGCACCGACCTTGAGGTCCACAAACGGATCGACGCGAGGGTCGACGATCACGCCTGGATTGAAGAGCGACAGCGGATCGAAGGCCTGCTTGACGGCCTGGAAGCACTCGACCACTTCGGGCCCGTACATCCGGTCGAGCAGGCCGGAGCGCAGGCGACCCGCGCCGTGTTCGCCGCTCGGCGTGCCGCCGAGGGAGAGGACCGACGCGGTGACCTCGTCGTAGATGGCTCGCACCCGGTCGAGCCAGTCCCGGTCCTCGAGGTTCGGCAGCAGGTTGACGTGCAGGTGGCCATCACCCGCGTGCCCGAACATCACGACATCGATCGCCTGTCGGTGACACGCGGTCTCGACCGCCACGACGTACTCGGCGAATCGAGCCGGCGGGACGCAGCCATCCTCGATCACCTGCAGCGAGCGACGACCATCGGCAATCCTCGCCAGGACGGGAGAGGCGCCGTGGCGAATGTCCCAGAGGCGGTCGATTTCCCCGGCCTCCAGCGCGAACCGGGTATCGAGGGCGATCGGCGCCAGGGCCTTCACAGCCGCTCCCGCCCGGACCGTCAGGTCGTCGAAATCATCGCTTTCGAGATCGACCAGGAGCAACCCGGCCGCCTGATGCAGCAGCTCCGGCCGCTCCGGGGTCGCCAGCGGATCATCGATCAGCCGAAGGAACGACTCGTCAAGAAACTCGATCGTTGACGGATCCTGCGCTCGGAGGATCTCCATGACCGGCATGAGGTCTTGCCGTGACCGGAGCGCCACGCGGAGGGCGCCGCGCCGAGACGGGATCGCATCGAGGCGGATCGCGACGTGCGTCACCACACCGAGCGTTCCCTCGGCGCCGATCACCAGGTCCACGAGGTCGCCGCTGGCCAGGAACTGGTCGAGCGCGTATCCCGCGCTGTTCTTGCGCACCTTCGGGAACCTCGCGTCAATCGCTATGCGATGCCTGGCGATCACCGGTTCGGCCTCGCGCCGCCAGCGTTTCACCACCGGATGGGCCGGATTCGGCGCGACCCCACGCCGAAGCTCGAGGTCGCCCTCGGGACCGGTCAGGATGATCGACTCGACCCAGCGCCGGACGCTGCCATAGCGTACCGTGCGCGCGCCCGAAGCGTTGGTCGACACCATGCCGCCAATCGTGGCGTGTCGACCGCTCGACGGATCGGGCGGCAGGCGGAGACGGCTCGGCAAGGCCGCTGCGTTGAGTTCCGCGTAGGTGACACTCGGCGAGACGAACGCCAGCCGCTGGTCGGCCGCCACATCACATCGATGCGGGTCGTAACCGGTCAGGTCAACGACCACCCCCTCGCTCAGATTGCTCCCATCCATGGCACTGCCGGCGCCCCGCGGCACCAGGGACAACCCGGCGCGCCGACAGGCGGCGATGACTTCACGGAGCTCTTCCAGGGTGGCTGGCCGGGCGACGGCCCGCGGGACGATCCGGTAGATCCCGGCGCCCTCGCTGTATCGAGCGCGGCGCAGCAGCGAGGTGTCGAGCGGGGCGGCGGCCATTGGGGAAAGATCGCCCCGAGGTGCGTGGGAAGGCGACGTCTTGCCCCCCGACCCCGGCACTCGGAGATTTCGCCGTCATGGCCACCCCCCGTGCCGAGCTGATCCATATCGACGTCGACCGCCGCCTCGGCCATGAATGGGACGAGTGGAACGGGAAGCCGTTGCCGAATGCCGGCAATTTCGATTCGCGGCCGGGGCTCTTCTTCCGCTGGGCGATCCTCACGCTGGCCGTGGCGATCGCCGCGTCCGCCCTCGCCATCTATCTCCTGGCACCACGTCTCGGTGAAATCCATCCGGCACTGCCAGCCCTGATCTGGAGTGCCTTCGCCGTCAGCAGCCTGGCGGTGCTCCTCTGGTGGGGGTTGCTCGGCCTCTCCTACCTGATCGACAAGCCGTTGCTTCCTGGGTTCCTTGCCGAACGGGGCGTCTTCCTGCAGGTGATGGCGTTCACGTCACGCGTGGCGAACAGGTTCAAGCGGCGTGACCCAGTCGAGAACGCAGCGGTAAAGGTCTACAACGCCCTCGCGCTCGTTCGCGCCAGACAGGTGACTACCGGCGAGCTGCTCCTGCTGATCCCGCGCTGCCTCTCGCGCGGTACGCTCGACGAAGTGCTCGCCCTTGCGGGGACGTACTCGGTGCCGGTCTTTGTCGCGACCAGGGGACAGCTGGCGCGGCGCGTCATTCGCGAGCGGCGCCCGCGGGCGGTGGTTGCCGTCGCCTGCGAGCGCGACATGGTCACGGGATTGCACGATGTGGCGGGGCGGCTGCCAGTGCTGGGACTGACGATGACGTTGCCGGCGGGGCCGTGCAAGGATGCGGTCCTGGATATTCCGGCGCTGGAGCGGTACTTGAGGGCCTTTGTAGGAGCAGCGCGAAGCGAGAAGCGAGACGAGTGATCGCTGTTCGTTCAGATCGCTGCTCGCCGCTCCTACTTCTTCACGCTTGTGTACTTCCTCGCCAGCGAATCCAGGATTCGAAACACCCGCATCGCCACCGGGTGATCATTCGGCACTTCTCGCTCCAGTGACCGATCGTCTCGCGAGGGATCGACCAGTGGACGGTAGACCGCTTCGACGGTGATCACGCTGAAGTTCGGCTTCGACGGATCAACCCAGGCGCGAATCTTCACCACCTGGTCACCGAGCCGGCGGGCCGAGGTGGGCTTGAGCGTCTTGACGTCAAACCAGTCGGTCTCCAGCCAGCCATCGCGCGCCTCGGTCCGGCGCACCGGCACTTGCTCGGCATCGAGAGCGATCGCGAGCTGTTGCGTCGCCTCGGGGATGAACAGCTCCACTTCCCTGGTGGCCGCCTGAGGCATCGGCGAGAATCCCGGCCGGGTGGTGGCGGGGTAGCACGCGGCAAGCACCAGGAAGCCCATCGTCGCGGCACCGACGACCGTGTTCCGCAGGCGACCGCTCACTTGTCGAGGGCCTTGCGGACGTCCTGCGTCAAGTCGCGCACCGCCTTGCCGACATCGAGTCCCAGGTTCTGGCTGCGCGGCGATGGCAACGTCGGCTGCTCTCCCACCAACGGCGGGCGGCGCTCGAGGTCGTCGAGGATGCGCTCGAGCCCGAGTTGGGTGCGGCCTGCCACGGGCGGGTAGTGGCGCGCGACGGCCAATGACGCCAGCCAGGCGGGGGCCAGAAGCAACATCGCCGGGACAGTCGCCGCCCCAGACACGATCATCAGCCCCACCATCGCCGATCCGACCACGCCGAGCGCTGCCGCACCGCTGACGTGACCGTTGCGCGACTTCCGGAGTGAGGTACTGAGCCGCACATGGCAGAAGCCCGCCTCCAGCGGTGTGATGATCGCAGTCACCAGTTCGACCTTCTCGAGGTAGGGCCGGCTGCGGGCGCCCCCGAAGATCGCGCCGATCTGTCGCACGCCGCGTGCGAAGCTGTCCATCGGCTCATAGGCGATCCGCCCGAGCGTGGCGCGCTGCACGATCATGTGCTCCCGCTTCTCGAGCCAGCTGGTGATCGCGTTGCCGACCGTTTCCTCGGTCCCCTGGACCACGCGTTCGGCCGCAAGATCGGCCCGGCCGAAAAGCCGATCGAGCATCCCGTCCGACGCCGCGACTTCACCATGGGTGCGCTCCTCGAGCAGTGCCTGCTTCAGGTACTGATCGGGAATGCCGACGTCGGCCCCAAGGGCGATGATCTCCGCTTCGCTCATGCCTTCGCCGACATCGTGCGCGTTAGCCTGCAACTCGGCGGCTCGCCGGAGGACACGCTCGAAGGTGGCGCGGTCGACCCGCGCGGGGAGTGGGGAACTCATGGGACGAAATATGGCGCCACGGCCGTCGTGTGCCCGGGGTGGCGCGACGTCAAGGCGTCCCCTTCCCCAGCATGGTGCCGCATTCGGGGCAGTGCCGCCAACGCCGCTCCACCGGTGCCGCGCAGGCGGTGCAGGCCGGTTGCCGCTGATCGGCACCACAGAAGGGACAGAACTTGACCTGGCGATTCCCGGGCAGTTGGTCCGCGCAACTCCAGCAGAACTCCTCGACCGGGGGTGCCCCGGGAGCCACCGGGGGCGGTTCCGTTGGCGGACGCAACGGTATTGCCGTGGCTTCGGCCACGGCCTCCGCCAGCGCGGGCGAGATCGGCAGTGGAATGATGTCGCTGTTGTCGGGTGGCAGGTCGCTCTCGGCATGCTCGACCGCGGGCGCCCACTTCGACTCGTCGTGTGACGTGGGCATCGGCAGCACACCGTCGAGTCGTTCGATCGCCTCGTCGGTCAAGGTGAGCGTGGCCGAGCGGAGCAGCTTCAGGACATCGAGGTCGGGGAGCTTGGCGGCGAGCGTAGTGCGGGCCATCTCGCCGGCCTCCGGCGGGTCGACGTGCATCAACCCCGCCTCCTCGGCAACCAGCCGGAGGACCATGGCCTCGTAATCCTCGCTGACATCGATCCCCAGGGTGCGCCGGGCCATGCGGTAGGGAAGCACGCGGTCGAGAAGGGCGCCGACCCCGATCGGCCCTGCGTCGGTGCTACCCTCGGAACGCCACTGCGACAGGAGTGCGGCGGCGAATCGTTCGAGATCGGTCACTTGCCCTCCGCCAATGGAATCAACGCTCCGGCCGCGAGGCGCTGCTGCATGGCGCCGAAGGCCTCGTCCGGATCGTAGTCGAGGTACATCCCCGATGCACGCTTCGTGGCCAGCCAGTCGCCGAACCCGGAGGCGATGAGGCCCTCCGAAGTCAGCTGGCGGGTGGCTGCCGCGACGGCCAGGTCGTTGGCGTATTCGTTCTTGGCGTGGCCGGTGTGCCCGCGCACCCAGGTGAATTGCGCCTCGTGCCTGTCGATGGCATCCCAGAGGACGCGCCACAATTCCAGGTTCTCGATCGGGCCGCCCTTGCGGCTCCAGCCGCGGCGTTCCCAGGCCGGCGCCCACTCGCGAACCCCCTTGACGAGGTATTCGGAATCGGAGACGACCAGGAGCCGGAGGCGATTCCCTTTGTGTCCCATCAGGTGCAGCGCGGCGATCGCCCCGGAAAGGGCCATCCGGTTGTTGGTGGTCGAGGGGGAGTGGATGAAAAAGTCGCGCCGCTCCACTCCGTGCGTGGTGAGGACTTCAACCAGGCCCCCAGCTCCGCCCGGG
>JANYAG010000126.1 GCA_025361465.1 Gemmatimonadota bacterium | reverse complement strand
ATGATGGGTGACGAATCGTACGCCGGCGCCGATTCGTTCTACCGGTTCGAGGCGGCGGTGCGCAAGATCACCCGCCTCAAGCACGTGATCCCGACGCACCAGGGCCGCGCGGCCGAGCGGATCCTCTTCGGTGCGGCGGTCAAGACCGGCGACATCGTCCCGAACAACACGCACTTCGATACCACGCGCGCCAACATCGAGGCGCGCGGCGGCATCGCGCTCGACATTCCGATTGAAGAGGGACGCCACCCGGAAGTGGGACATCCCTTCAAGGGCAACATGGACCTGGTGGCGCTCGAGCGGGTGCTGACCGAGGAGCGGGGGCGCGTGCCGCTGGTGATGATGACGATCACCAACAATTCCGGCGGTGGCCAGCCGGTTTCGCTCGAGAACCTGCGCGGCGCCTCGGCGATCTGCCGCCAGCATGGCGTGCCGTTCTTTCTCGATGCCTGCCGCTTCGCCGAAAACTCGTGGTTCATCAAGCAACGGGAACCGGGGCACGCGCACGAAAGCCCGCTGGAGATTGCGCAGGCGATGTTCGCGCTGGTCGACGGGGCGACGATGAGTGCCAAGAAGGACGGCATGGCCAACATCGGCGGCTTCCTGGCGATCAACGACGACGACCTGGCGCGTCGCTGCAAGGACAACCTGATCCTGACCGAAGGGTTCGTGACCTACGGCGGGCTCGCCGGGTATGATCTCGAGGCGATCGCCGTGGGGCTGGAAGAGGCGCTGGATGAGGACTACCTGCGCTATCGCATCGCCTCGGTGTCGTATCTGGCCGACAAGCTGGCGGCAGCGGGCGTGCCGATGGTGACGCCGCCCGGCGGCCACGCACTCTACATCGACGCGAAGGCGATGCTGCCGCACATTCCGCAAACGCAGTACCCGGCGTGGGCGTTGTCATGCGCGCTGTACCTGGTGGGCGGCGTGCGCTCGGTGGAGATCGGCTCGATGATGTTCGGGCACCAGCCCGACGGCAGCGAGAAGCCGGCCGCGATGGAACTGGTGCGCCTGGCGTTTCCGCGGCGGGTGTACACACAGAGTCACGTCGACTATCTCGCCGAAGTGCTGTTGTACGTCAACGAGCGAAGGGCTTCGATCAGCGGGATGCGGATCGTGGAGCAGCCGCCGGCATTGCGGCACTTCACGGCGAAGCTGGCGCCGATAAAGGAACCGATGATCAAGATGTGAGCCCTTTTGCCCCCTCGTCCTGAGCGAAGCGAAGGACCTCGTGTCAACCGTCGGGTAAGAGGTCCTTCGCGCTGCTCAGGACGAGGAAATCCGGAGACTGCCATGCGACACGTCGTGCTGGCGATGGTCGTTCTCGCTGCCGCACCCATCGCGGCGCAGACGCCCGCCTCTTCCTATACCTACGTCAAAGTCGTCGACACGATGGTGCCGATGCGCGACGGCAAGCGGATGCACACGTCGATCTACCTGCCGCAGGGCGTGACCAGGCCACTGGCGATCGTGCTGCTGCGCACCCCCTATGGCATCGCGAATTCCGGCGGGCGCATGGGACCGACGGGCGGCTTCCGGGAACTGGCCGCCGACGGCTATGCCTTTGCCTTCCAGGATATTCGCGGACACTACGGCAGTGAGGGCACGTTCGTGATGATGCGGCCGCCACGCGATCGCAACGATCCCCAGGCCATCGACGAAGGCAGCGACGCGTGGGACACGATGGACTGGCTGGTGAAGCATGTTCCCAACAGCAACGGCCGCATCGGCATGCTCGGCGTGTCGTACGATGGCTGGCTGGTGGTGCAGGCGCTGATGGATCCGCACCCGGCGTTCAAGGCCGCCTCGCCACAGGCCTCGCCGGCGGACATGTGGATGGGCGATGACTTCCATCATCAAGGCGCCTTCCGGCTGTCGTACGGCTTCGAGTATGCCTACGAGATGGAATCGGGCAAGGAGACCACGCTCTTCCCGTTCGATCGCGCCGACACGTACAGCTGGTATCTCGCCCTCGGCGGCCTGTCGCGTGTCAAGCAGGAGATCTTCAAGGGAAGTATTCCCACTTGGAACGATTATGTCGCCCACCCCGACTATGACGCCTTCTGGCAGAAGCAGGCGGCGGCACCGTACTTCACCCGCGCGGTGTCGGTACCCACGCTCAACGTGGCAGGATGGTGGGATCAGGAGGACTTCTACGGCCCGGTGACGATCTATCGCGCGATGGAGAAGCACGACACTGGCAACATGAACTTCCTGGTGGTCGGTCCGTGGAATCACGGCGGCTGGGGCGGCAGCGGGAAGACACTTGGCGCCATCGACTTTGGCTCGAACACCGGTGACTACTATCGCGCCGAGATCCAGCGACCCTTCTTCGCGTGCCATTTGCAGGGCACCGCGACCGGATGTCGTCCGGCGGAGGCGACCTTGTTCCGTGGTGGCGACAACAGCTGGGTCACCAGCAATACCTTCCCGCGCAAGGACGGCGTGACCGCCACACCGCTCTACACCGCGGCGGATGGCGCCCTCTCCTTCAACAAGCCAACCGGAACCACCGGGGCCGACTTCTTCGTCTCGGACCCGGCGAATCCGGTGCCCTACCGGCGGCGCCCGATCCAGCCCACGTACGGCCCGGCTTCGATCTGGCGCACCTGGCTGACCGAGGACCAGCGTTTCGTCGAACATCGACCAGATGTGGCGAGCTGGCAGACCGAACCGCTGGCGAAGCCGGTGACCATCAGCGGCGAGATCAGCGCAGTGCTTTTCGCCTCGACCTCAGGGAGCGACGCCGACTGGGTGGTCAAGTTGATCGACGTCTACCCCGACTCGCTCGGCCCGGCGATGGGGGGCTACGAGTTGATGGTCGCCAACGATGTCTTCCGCGGGCGGTATCTCGAGTCATTCTCGAAACCGCGTGCGCTGGTACCGGGAAAGGTCGAAAAGTTCACCATCGATCTCCACACCCAGGAGTACACTTTCAAGCCGGGCCACCGGATCATGGTGCAGGTCCAGAGCACCTGGTTCCCGCTGATCGACCGGAACCCGCAGAAATACCTGGCCAACATCTTCCAGGCCACGGCAACGGATTTCGCGACGGCAGTGCACCAGGTGCAGCGGACCGCCGCCTACCCGACTCACCTGGTGCTGCCGATAGTTGGGAAGCCGTAGGGAGCCGCCGGCAGAGGGGGGACTGGCGAAACCGGGGCGATGGAGGCTCATTTAGGGCAGCCGCGACGCCCCAGAACACCTCGGGGCGACGTATCCGCGGCGGGTCCCCACCCCGGCATTGATGCTCGACGACCTGTTGGACACATGCCGACGGTATGGCTTAGAGCGCTTGGTTTCGCTCGTCACCGCCGACCCCACTGACCTTTCTTCCTTTGTGCGGTGCTGAACACCGCCTCATTTTCAGGAATACTGTGGCCCACACCCCCATGCACGCCGCCGCTGCCAAGCGGCTTCCGATCATCCAACTCACCGCGACCGACCCCTCCACTGCAACATGCCACCGGGGGCCATCATGAGTGACGAGAAGGGGGGACGCCCGCGGCGGCGTGGTGGCCGGGGTCGCCGGCGCCCGGGTGGCGGCAGCGGCCGGCCAGGCAACGGCAACGGGGGCAACGGCGGCGCGGGAGCCAGTGCCGCAGTCCAGGTACCCTATGAACCGGCCGCCCCGGGGGTACGGGTCGAAGCCGTCGGCGTCCTCGAACTGAACGACCGTGGTGGCGGCTTCCTCCGCTCACGCGAAGCCTCCTATCTCCCCAGCGGTTCCGACACCTTCGTTCCCCCGGGAGTGATCCAGCGGTACAAGCTCCGGGCCGGGGATGAGATCATCGGCGAAGCCCTGCCGGCACGCGGCGGCAAGGGACCGGCGCTCGAGACGATCACATCGATCTTCGGGCGCGACCCCAGCGTCACGGAATCGCGGATCGATTTCGCCCGGCTGCCGGCCATTCACCCGTCCCAGGTGCTCAAGCTGGCCCCCCGGGAAGGAATCAAGCGCGGTGGCGACATCACCCCGGCGCTGGTCGACCTCCTCTGCCCTCTCGGCAAGGGACAGCGTGCGCTGGTGGTGGCGCCGGCCAAGGCCGGCAAGACGACGCTGCTGACGGCGATCGCCCGCGGGATCATCACCAACTATCCGGAAACGACGGTCTACATTCTCCTCGCCGATGAGCGGCCGGAAGAAGTGACCGAGATGGAAATGGCCAACGTCGGCGAGGTGATTGCGTCGAGCTTCGACCACGGCGCCGAACGGCACGTGGCCGTCGCGGAAATGACACTGGAGCGCGCGCGCCGCCGGGTGGAACTGGGCGAGGACGCGGTGATCATCCTCGATTCGCTGACGCGCCTGGCGCGGGCCTACAACAACATCGATCGCGGATCGGGCCGGACGCTGTCGGGCGGTATCGGGGCCGAGGCGATGGAGCGGCCGAAGCGATTCTTCGGCAGCGCACGTGCGGTCGATCCCCGCCATGGCGCCGGGTCGCTGACGATCATCGCGACGGCGCTGATCGACACCGGCAGCAAGGGCGACGAGGTGATCTTCGAGGAGTTCAAGGGGACCGGCAACGCCGAACTGGTGCTGAGCCGCGAACTCGCCGAACGGCGGATCTTCCCGGCAATCGACGTCTCGGCGAGCGGCACTCGACGCGAAGAGCTGCTGCTCGATCCCAAGGCGCTGGAGCGCGCGCATCTGTTGCGCAACCAGACGGCAGGGCTCCCCA
>JANYAG010000113.1 GCA_025361465.1 Gemmatimonadota bacterium | reverse complement strand
AGGGGAACGCCGCGGCCGGGGAGAAGGGGCCGTCGAAGCGGGCCCAACCCCTGGCCGACTCCGCCCCCGCGTCATACCGCGCCTGCAGCGTGTCCCCGAGCTGCGTCAGGCCCCACACCTCCTGTTGCCCCGGCCGACTATAGCGCGAGTCGACCCGTTCGAGCTCCAGGGTCCCTGCAAGGCGCGTCTCGGTGCGGCGGGTCGCCCGGATCAGTCCGGTATCGCCCGGGATCTCCAGGGTCACCGTCTCGAGCACCCGGTACCCGGGGGACAGGGTATCCAGGGTGATCCCGGCGCTGCCGACCTGGACGTCCCCGGCATAGAGCCCGAACCAGGCAGCGCTGGGGCCCAGCCGGAGGGACGCTTGGCTGGTGATGGTGGCGCTTTCGTTCTGGCCCAGCTGGCGGACGCCAAGCCACGCCAAGCTCCCGACCCAGGCGGTCAGGACCCCGATGGCACCCCAGGCGCGCAAGGAAGGACGGTAAAGCGTGATTCCCATCATGATCCTGCCACTCCTCAGCAAGGACTGGACCTCTTGGGCGGGGGGCCGCGTTGCTCGCGATCCATCCCCCTCCTTAGTGTTGAGGGCTATGGCTGAAGAGTTTCTGGTCGTTCGCGGGGCCCGAGAGCACAACCTCAAGAACATCTCGGTGCGCATCCCCCGCAATGCGCTGACGGTCATCACCGGCCTGTCTGGGTCGGGGAAGTCGTCGCTCGCCTTCGACACCATCTACGCCGAGGGGCAGCGCCGGTACGTCGAGTCCCTCTCGGCCTACGCCCGCCAGTTCCTCGGCCTGATGGAAAAGCCGGACGTCGATGCGATTGAGGGGCTCTCGCCGGCCATCTCCATCCAGCAGAAGAGCACCGGCCAGAATCCGCGCTCCACGGTCGGCACGGTGACCGAGGTCTACGACTACATGCGCCTCCTCTGGGCGCGTGCCGGGGTCCCGCATTGTCCCAACGATGGCACCCCCATCACGCGCTCGAGTGCCTCCCAGATCGCGGCGACCGTGCTCGGCTGGCCCGATGGGACGCGCATCGAACTGCTCGGGCCGATGGTGCGCGGGCGGAAGGGCGAGTTCCGCGAGCTGTTCGATGACTTGCGCAAGCACGGCTTTGTCCGCGCGCGGGTCGATGGCACGACCTACGACCTCGATGCGGTGCCGACGCTCCATCGCCGACAGAATCACGATATCGCCGTGGTGGTCGATCGCCTGGTGGTGCGCGAGAGCGATCGGACCCGGCTCACCGACTCGATCGAGACCGCGTTGCGCGTGGCGGATGGCGTGGTGGAAGTGGTCCGCCATGACTCGCCGCGCGGCTCGCCGACATCGCGGCTCTTCTCGGAGCGCTTTGCCTGTCCGACATGCGGTCTCTCGCTCCCCGAACTCGAGCCGCGGCAGTTCTCGTTCAACTCGCCGTTCGGCGCCTGTCCCGACTGTCATGGCGTCGGCACCTCGCGCGTGCCCAATGCGGAGCTGGTGCTCGGGGATGCCAGCATCTCGATCCTCGAGGGCGTGGTGCTGCCCTGGGGCGAGCCCACCGGGTACCTGCGCAAGGCGGTGCTGCCGAGCCTGGCCCGAACATTCAAGTTCGACCTGGCCGTGCCGTGGGCCGAAATTCCGCCCGGTGCGCAGAAGATCCTGCTCGACGGCGTTCCCGGGCGCAAGCTGAAGTTCACCGCGGATGGGGGGCGGGGCCGTGAGGTCGAGGCCGATTGGGAGGGGATCCTTGCGAATGTCGGCCGGCGCTGGCGTGAATCGTCGAGCGATGCAGTGCGTCAGGACCTCGAGAGCTACATGGTGGAGCAACCGTGTCCGACCTGTCGGGGCAAGCGACTGCGACCGGAATCGTTGTCGGTGATGCTGACCGGGCGGAGCATCGGGGACATCGTGGACCTTCCGGTCGATGATGCGGTCGCCTTCTTCAAGACCATCCCGGTCGGCCGTGCCGAGGTCGGTGCGGTCGACCCCGATGTCGCGGGACCGATCCTCAAGGAGGTCGTCGAGCGCTTGTCGTTCCTGAGCGATGTTGGCCTGGAGTATCTCACTCTCGGCCGGTCGGCTGGGACCCTCTCCGGCGGTGAGGCCCAGCGCATTCGCCTGGCGACGCAAATCGGCTCCCGGCTGGTCGGGGTGCTCTACATCCTCGACGAGCCGAGCATCGGGCTGCACCAGCGTGACAACGATCGGTTGCTCGATACGCTCAAGGGGCTGCGAGATCTCGGCAACACGGTGATCGTCGTCGAGCACGACGAAGACACCATGCGGACTGCCGATCACGTCATCGACCTGGGGCCTCGCGCCGGGCGGTTCGGCGGCGAGGTGGTGGCCGAAGGCACGCTCGATGAAATCATGAAGAGCCCGGGGTCGCTCACCGCGCGGTACCTGCGCGGCGAGTTGCGCATCCCGATCCCGGCGACGCGACGCCCGCGCGACCCGAAGAAGATCCTGCGCGTGGTGGGTGCGAGGGAGAACAACCTCCGCAACCTCGACGTCTCGGTCCCGCTGGGGCTGTTCGTGGCGGTCACCGGCGTCTCGGGCTCCGGCAAGTCTACCCTGATCACCGACATTCTCTATCGCGCGCTGGCCCGCCAGTTCTACCGGGCCAAGGTGGTGCCCGGGCTGCACACCCGCGTCGAGGGACTCGACCGGCTCGACAAGGTGATCGATATCGACCAGTCACCGATCGGGCGCACGCCGCGCTCCAATCCGGCGACCTACACCGGGCTGTTCACGCCGATCCGCGAGCTCTTCGCCCAGTTGCCTGAGGCGAAGATGCGCGGCTATGGCCCGGGCCGCTTCTCCTTCAACGTCAAGGGTGGCCGGTGCGAGGCGTGCCAGGGCGATGGCCTGGTCAAGATCGAGATGCACTTCCTCCCCGACGTCTTCGTGCCGTGCGAAGTGTGCAAGGGGAAGCGCTACAATCGCGAGACACTCGAAGTGCGCTACAAGGGGAAGAGCATCGCGGATGTCCTCGACCTGACCGTGGCCGAAGGGCTCGATTTCTTCAGCGCCCAGGGACGCATCGCCGACAAGCTCGAGCTGCTGAACGACGTCGGGCTCGGCTACCTGCACCTGGGCCAGGCCGCGACCACGCTGTCCGGCGGCGAGGCGCAACGGGTCAAGCTCGCCTCCGAACTGGCCAAGCGAGACACCGGCCGGACGCTCTACATCCTCGACGAGCCGACGACCGGGCTGCATTTCGAGGACGTGCGCTTGCTGCTCGAGGTGCTCCATCGCCTGGTCGACAAGGGGAACTCGGTGGTGGTGATCGAGCACAATCTCGACGTCATCAAGACGGCGGACTGGGTGCTCGACCTCGGTCCCGATGGCGGGGTGCGCGGCGGCAGCATCGTCGCCGAGGGCACACCGGAGCAGGTGGCGGCGTCGCACACGGGGCGGTTCTTGAAGCGGGTCGTCGGCTAGATTCAGCCATGACCATCGAGTCGATCCTCGAAGCTCT
>JANYAG010000261.1 GCA_025361465.1 Gemmatimonadota bacterium | reverse complement strand
AAAGGGGCACGAATGTCCAACGAAACCATAAAACTCCCCTTGACCCCACCACGGGGGTCCTTGGGTTGGCACGCCGACACCGACATATTTTCGCGGTTCCTTTACCGGTGAAGGCCTCATGCGTGCAATTGTAAAGACAGCCCCTGGCGTTGGAATGGAACTCGTCGAGCGACCCACGCCGGTGTGTGGTTCGCGTGACGTGCTCATCCGCGTCCATCATGCCGGCGTGTGCGGCACCGACCTTCACATCTGGGAGTGGGACAGCTGGGCGTCCAACCGACTGCGACCGCCAGTGACCATCGGCCACGAGTTCGCCGGCGAAATTGTCGAACTGGGGAATGAAGCGCGCGCCGAGGGATTGCTCGCCATCGGTGACCTGGTCACCGCGGAAGGTCATATCATCTGCGGCCACTGTGTCCCGTGTCGGACCGGGCACGGCCATCTCTGTGTGCGCACCTCGATCATCGGGGTGGACCGGGACGGCGCCTTCGCCGACTACATCTCGATGCCGGTCTCGAACGTCATGAAGCTCGACGGGATCCCCACCGACGTCGGTGCCATCATGGACCCGATCGGCAATGGCGTCCACACCGCGCTGGAGGGAGGAGACATCACCGGCTGCACCGCACTGGTCCTGGGCTGTGGCCCGATCGGCTGCTTCGCGGTCGGGGTACTCCGGGCCGCGGGGGCCTCGCTGGTGCTGGCCTCCGATTTCAACCCGTTCCGGCGCGATCTGGCGACCAAGATGGGGGCACACTACTCCTTTGATCCTGCCAAGGACGACGTCGTCGCCCGGGTCAAGGAATTGACCGGCGGCATCGGTGTGGACCTGGTCTGCGAGATGAGCGGACACCCGGACGGACATGTCCAGGCGTTCCGCGCGGCGCGTCCCGGTGGCCGGGTCAACATGCTCGGCACGCCGAGCCGGACCACCGAAGTCGACTTCGCCCGCGACATCATCTTCAAGGGGCTCACGCTGTACGGTGTCACGGGCCGGAAGATGTACACCACCTGGATCCAGATGACCCGACTCCTCCGCTCCGGGCAATTCGACCCTCGCCCCGTCGTCACCCATCGTTTCCCGCTCGACCGGATCGCCGACGCGATCGGCGTCATCAAGGGCGGGTCGGCCGGCAAGGTCATCCTGGATATCGCCTCATGACGACGACAGCCACGGCACCCAACGCGCTCGAGTCACGCCTCGCCCAGCAGATCGAACAGTTTCGCCGCGACGGCGTCTACAAGCGGTTCAACCGTCTGGCGTCGCCCCAAGCGGCGCGCGTCCAGATGGAAGGCCGCGGCGAAGTCATCATCCTCTCGTCGAACAACTATCTCGGGCTCAGCAACCACCCCACCGTTGTGGCTGCGGGGAAGCGCGGCCTCGACCGGTACGGCGCTGGAACCGCCTCGGTGCGGTTCATCTGCGGCACCTTCAGCATCCATCGCGACCTTGAGGTGGCCTGCGCCCGGCTGGTCGGCACCGAGGCGGCGATGTCGTTCGTCTCCTGCTGGAATGCCAACGAGGCGCTTCCTGCAACGGTGCTGACCGAGCACGACCTGATCCTCTCCGACCAGCTCAATCACGCCTCGATCATCGACGCCCTCCGGCTGGCCAAGTCGATTACCAAGTGCGAGACCGGGGTGTACAAGCACGGCGATCTGGCGGAGCTCGACGCAAAGCTTGCGGCGGCGACCGATCGCCAGGTCAAGATGGTGGTGAGCGACGGCGTCTTTTCGATGGAAGGGTCGATCGTCAACCTGCCGGCGCTGCTGGAGGTCTGCCGTCGCCACGGTGCCATTCTCTGGATCGACGACTCGCACGCCACCGGCGTGCTGGGGACGACCGGCCGGGGCACCGCCGAACATTTCGGCCTGGTTGGGCAGGTGGACATCATCACCTCGACGCTTGGCAAGGCACTCGGTGGTGCGGCAGGTGGTTTCATCGCCGGGTCGGCGACGCTCTGCGACTTCATCGCCCAGCGCGCCCGGCCGCAACTGTTCACCAACGCGTTGCCGGCCACCGTGGCCGCTTCCGCACTTTCGGCAATCGAGTTGCTGGAGGCAGAGCCCGAGCGGGTCGCCAAGTTGCGCGACAACACCTCCTACTTCCGGCACCGGCTCCAGGAACTCGGCTTCAAGCCGCTTGCTGGCGAGACGCCGATCATCCCGGTGATCCTCGGCGAAACGGCCGCGGCGATCCGGATGAGCGAGCTGCTGCTGGACGAGGGGGTCTTCGCCACCGGGTTCGGCTTCCCGGTGGTTCCGCAGGGACAGGCCCGTGTGCGCTGCCAGATCTCCGCGGCACACAGCCGGGAGGACCTCGACCAGGCGCTGGCGGCCTTCACCCAGGTCGGCAAGAAGCTCGGCCTGGTCTGACGTGCCCGGGGGCCCAGGCCCCCGGCGGGTACGATATTCGCAGGGTTTTCCTCAAGTCTGGAGCGCCTGCAGCCGATGCTGCGGGGTATCGAGAGCCGTTTCCTGTGTAGATTGTGGATCCGTGCAGCCGACGGTTCGTGGCAACCTGCGAAATGGTTGCGCGGATCACCTGAGCTCTTCACTTACGAGAGACCGAACCATGCGAACCTCTCCAAGCACTGGCCTAGCGGCAACCCTTGCCCTCACGCTGCTGTCTGCCATGGCGCCGGCGCACCTGGTGGCGCAGCGGGCTGACTCCTACACCTGGAAGCTCGGGCTCAATGCCGGGGCGATGATGTTCCAGACCCGGAGCCAGGACACCAAGACGATCGCGGCGGTCGGCGCGCACGCGCTCATCATGGCGCGCAAGGGTGGCCTGCTCGTCGGGTTTGATGAGGGGCTGGGGAAGAACGAGTCCACTTCGGGCGGCACGATCCAATTCAACGACCTGCGCCGCTACCAGGCCATCCTGATGGCGTTCCCGTTCCACGGTCCGCTCGAGCCGTACTTCGGGGCCGGTGGCGGGATCCTCTCCGTGGTGGGTCCGCGCATCAATCCGGACCTGGGGATCACCGATCCGACGCAGCGCGCGAGCCTGCTCAGCGCCGCCAAGGATGCCAGTGCCAGCGGCTTCCTCACCGCGCTCGCCGGCGTCCAGGGACGCTGGGGTCGGGTGACGGCGTTTGCCCAGTATCAGCTCGGCAGCGCCCCCGCCGACGACAAGCTGCTGAAGGGCAACCTGCACACCTTGATGGCGGGCATCCGCATCGGCCTCGGCAGCACCAAGGATGACCTCAAGGTCGGGGGGTACTGAGAGGTCAGCCTGAAGCCCGCCCCCGTCGGGGCGGGCTTCAGAACTGGAAGTAGAGAAACGGGCTGTTGCGGTCGCCCGCAATCAGTGCCAGCGCCACCCCGAAGGCCGTCGCCGCAGCGGCGGCCTTCCACCATTTCGGGGTGTAATCCAGATCGTAGATGTTCGGCCCGAACATCCCCCACACCGCCGCGATCAGGATGGCCGCCATCGCCCACGCGGCGCCAACGACCCCAACACCGCTCGCACCACTGAACATCTTCTCAAGCACGCCGGCAGCCATGCCCAGCGAGGTGCAACGGAATAGCACCCAACCGATCAGTGCGAGGAAGAGCATGCCGAACTGACGGACCCGTCCCGGCATTGCGTCCCACCAGCCACCTGCCGCGCGGTGGATGGAAAGCAGGGCGCCGTGGTAGGTTCCCCAGACGAGAAACGTCCAGTTCGCGCCGTGCCAAAGCCCGCCGATCAGCATGGTCAACATCAGGTTTCGGTACACCTGCCACGTCTTCCCCCGGTTACCCCCGAACGGGATATAGAGGTAGTCGCGCATGCACGTCGACAACGAAATGTGCCAGCGATTCCAGAACTCTGACGGGTCGAGCGACTTGTAGGGGGAGTTGAAGTTCATCGGGATGCGCAGCCCGAAGAGGTAGCCGAGGCCGACTGCCATGCTGCTGTACCCGCAGAAATCGAAATAGAGCTGGAAGGTGTAGCCCAACATCGCCAGCCAGAGCGCCCCTGCCGAGGCAATCTGCCAATGGCCATTATCCAGGATAGGGTTGACGAAAGCCGCGAGTGTGTCGGCAACAATCACCTTCTCGACCAGGCCGACGACGAAGATGGTCAAGCCGCGGTTCAGCCAGCGGGTCCTGAGCGCACCTTCGATATTCTCCAGGTCCTCCTCGATCTGCCGAAAGCGGACAATCGGTCCGGCGACCAGCTGGGAGAAGAGCGAGACGTAGGATGCAAATTCCCAGAAGTTGCGTGTTGGCTTGATCTGCCGCCGGTAGGAGTCGACGATATAGCTGATCGTGTGAAACGTGTAGAAGGAAATCCCTACTGGAAGGATGACATCCAAGTGCGGCAGGCGGACATCAAGTCCCCCTGTCTTCAGGGCATCATGGAAGGCGCCCAGCCCGAAATTTGCATACTTGAAGAAGCCGAGCAGGGAGAGATCGACAGTGATCGGAATCACCAAGCAGAGCTTTCGCTTGGCCGGATCGGTGTCCCATTTCAACATTCCGAGGCCGGCGGTGTAACTGACCACGGTCGAGAAGGCCATCAGGAAACAGAACCGCCAGTCCCAGTAGCCGTAGAAGACATACCCGGTCATTGCCAGCCATACGTAGCGGGCACGGGCCGTGCGCAGCATCCAGAACACCGCGTACGTGACGGGCAAGAAGGCGAAGAGGAAGATGAAGCTATTGAAAAGCATCGCGGTTCCAGTGGCTCCTTCGTGACGCGGCCCAAGAGGGAACAATGACGCAGTTTCCGAGCGAGAATCGGGCCAGCGACGCGCCGGGACGCCACTTGGGGGGCCGTTTGGCCATGGCCGCCGGGCTGCTCGCCCTGGTCCTCCTGGGTTCCGAAGCGGCGGTCCGGATCGAAGACTGGATCACCTGGAGAACCCCCTTCAGCTCGGGAATCCGGGCGGTGGCCGACTTGGCCGTCACCGACCGCACGGGCCGGCATCCGGCCGCGGGAAGCTCCTTCCGGAAGTGGCAGATCAACTCGCTGGGCACCCGCGGTCCCGAACCCGACGCAACCCGCCGCAGGCCGCGCGTCCTCCTGCTCGGGGCCTCGGAGAGCTTCGGCCTCTACGAAAGCCCTGGGCAGGAGTTCGCCAGGCAGCTGGCCGATTCGCTGTCGGCCGCCGGTTGTGCCATCGATGTACTCAACGCTGCGTTCCCAGGTATGTCGCTTCCGACCGTCGAGCAGGATTTGCGATTGCGCCTCGCTCCGACCGGAGCAACAGTTGCGATCTACTATCCCACGCCACCACAGTATGTCGATGATGCGCCCCCGAAGGCCGTCAAGCTCGACTCCTCCGGAAGTGGTCGGCTGACCATCTCTGCCTTGCGCCCACGGTTCGCCGCGCGGGCACGGGATGCCTTCAAGAGTGCCATGCCGCGGGCAATCCAGGATTATTTCCGGGGCCGGGACATCGCCAGTTCGCGTGCCAAATGGCCCGCCGACTCGATTTACACCACGGTCCCGGAAGGTCGAGCCGCCCTGTTCGAGCGCGACCTGCGGCACCTGGTCGGTACGATGCGAGTCCTGGGAATGACACCGGTGTTGGTGACCCATGCGAACGCGTTCATCGGGACGCCTCCAGCAGCGGCGGATCGGCTCCGTGCCTGGGAGCGCTTCTATCCTCGCGCCACCGGCGCCACGCTGGTGGCGTTCGACTCGGCAGCCAATGATCGCATCCGGCGGATCGCAGTCGACTCTGGTGCCATCCTCGTCGATGCCTGGCAGGCATTTCGGGGTCGCCCGGCCGAGTCGATGTTCGCCGATTTCTCCCACTTTACTGACGCGGGGGCGGCGCGGATGGCGTCAGTCCTTCGTCCGCCTGTGGCTCAGGCCGTCGGCTGTCGCTAGGAAACAGAACCGGAGCGGCCACTCTACCGCGCGGCTGATCCCGACCCTCGGACCAGCGACAATCCGGGCTGCTTCGATGGGCTCCCTTCGCGGCAGCAGGCGAACGGGAGCCCTTCGCGTTGCCCGCATCCCGTCGTGAGCCCCGGTGATGCCAAAGGCCTGCGTCAGCTTTCCCGGGCCATCGGCCAACCGCGAGTCTGGCACTCCACCACGTCGCTTCCGCATGACATCCACTCCGTCGCGTGCCGTCACAGCGCGGATCAGCACCGCACCGCCATCCTCGTCGGTCGGCGCGGTGAGGTTGAGGCACCAATGAATCCCGTAGGACCGGTAGACGTACCACGAACCCGCCGGTGCCCAGATTCCCTGATAGAGTCGGTGACGCCTGCCACGCCAGGCGTGCGAGGCAGGATCGCTCACGCCGAGGTAGGCCTCGGTCTCGACGATCACTCCTGAAACACGCGCGCCTCCAATCACGGAGGCGAGTGTCATTCCCAGCAGGTCCCGTGCGACCCTGATTGCGAGGGGACTCAGTCGGGTTGCGAACTCGAAATCGTCTGAGATACCGATCCCCCTGTTCCTGGCGTCAACGCGCAACCGGCGGAGGATTGAACGGGCGACCAGCCAGGGCATCGGCCACAATGCCCTCGACACGCTGCAGGCGCGCATCCCACGTCATCGCTTCCGCGGCCGCGCGCATCGCGGCGGCTTCCCCCTGCCGATCCTTCCCTGCCAAGGCATCGCAAATGGCGGCATCCCATTCATCGACGGTCGTGGCGATACGCACCAGATCAGCGAACTTGTCGATCTCCGGCGTCGGAACCGCCACGATCGGCTTCTCCATCGCGAGGTACTCGCGGAGCTTGATCGGATTGGCGAAGAGGACCTGGTGCGTGAAGCGGTAAGGGATGATGCTGACGTCAAAGCGGCGGCCATAGTCCGGCAGTTCCTGGTATGGGCGCCGCCCGAAAAAGTGCAAGTTCGGCAATTGTGGCACTTCTGGAACCGCCACCCGGCCGATCATCACGAAGGTCCACTCCGGGTGGCGTACCGCGAGTGCTTTCACCAGGTCGAGGTCGGTCCACGCCTCGATGAGGCCGTAGTAACCGATCACCACCCCCGACAACTCTGCCATCTCCGGCGGAAGGGGGAGTGAGGTGTCAGTGGCCCTCCGGAAGTGCGCCACGTCGACACCGTGGGGTGACACCACCACCCTGTCGGCGAAACGTTGCTTGCGCTCCACCAAAGTCTGCGAAGTCACGAACACCAGGTCGGCGCGCCGGCAGAGTTCTTCGTCCATTCTGGTGATGTGCGCTGCGTCGACATCAGGCATTGAGGCATAATCGTCGACGCAATACTGCACCGTGAGGTCCTCGCCGACGGCGCCCGCCAGAGTCATGACATGTGGCACCATGAACCAGGAAACAACCACCCGGCCGCCACGCCGCGCCCGAGCCGCCACTCTCCGCACGGCGAGTCGAAGCAGCCACCGATTCAACGCCCTGACCCCCGGAACCCGCCAGAAGGGAAGTTGTGCCAAGGTACGCACCTCGACGGATGCGGCCGGCCGACGAGCCGGACCCAATGCCGAGGCGACTTTGTTCAGCACACGGCGCAGGTCTCGCTTGCTCGCTCGTGGCGGCCGCAAGCCAGGGCACTCGAAGTAACGGATCTCTGACCGTCCAGCCAACCATCGAGCGATATGATGCGCCGAAGTACGGTTATCAGCGTCCCAATCGTTGCCAAAAAAGAGGTAGGTCACCTTCGAAGGATCGAACGGCGTATTGGCCATCACTGAACCCCTATCGCGTTGCACCGGAGTTTGGTCACCGCCAGAATGCGCTTCAGCGCGTCGGCCGTGTGTTGGTGCACGTCGTGCAATAGCATGATGTCACCACTTTCCAGCGGATGCGCCTTCATCCAGCCGACCAGCGCGTCGGCATCAGGTAACCGGAAATCCCTGGGATCCTTGTTCCAGAGGACTACGGTGTTCTGTTGCCACCAGACCCCTAGCAACTTGGCAGCCGAGAGCGTTCCGTGGGGCGGGCGGAAGAGCGGCGCCGGCCGCCCGGTGATTTCTTCGAGCAGCAACCGGGTTCGGCGCGTCTCTTCCAGCAGGACACGGGCGGAAGTGGTTGAGGGTTGTGAGTGGGTCCATGAATGGTGCCCCACGGCATGCCCTTCGGCGGCAAGCCGTTGGACCAGGGCCCTGTGGCGGACCGCCCGTTCGCCGATCACGAAGAACGTCGCGTGGGCACCGCGGGCGGCGAGGGCGTCAAGGATGCGAGGAGTCCATTCCGGGTGCGGACCGTCATCGAACGTCAGCGCCACAGAGTGGTCCCCAGGCGGCAGCGAGGCGATCAGCCGTGATCGCGGCACCACGCCGAGGAGAGCCGACTTGACCGCTTGCCGGAGCGGATTCGGTCCGCTGTCATGGCGCGTTCCGGTCACCAATGCCCCATCATACCGCCGTTGAGGTCAGGCTCATCCGCCGCTCGGCTTGGCCCTCTTCACCGCGGCCTTCTTCGCCTTCGGAGCCACCTTCTTGGCGGCCTTCGGCTCACCCATCGGCTTCGCCGCTGGCTCCCCTGCGACGGCGGCGACCTTCGGCTTGGCCCCTCGACGGCCGCCTCGCGATACCTTGGCCTTCCCAGCCACCTCGGCGCTCGCAGCGGTTGCCAACGTCGGCGCTACGACAGGCGCCGTTGCCGGGGTCTCGACAACCTTCGCAGAACTGCTCGACTCCAGCTCGACCACCCCGAACATGGGAACTTCGGGCGGCCGCATCGCACCGCGCGATCCACCGCGGAAGCGCAGCGCCGCTGGCTGACGCGGCGCCGGTGTTGCCGGCGCCTCAGCGCCTGGCACGGCAGCGGCTGCAGCACGCACTTGTTTCTGCATCGCCAAATCGGCTTTGTGCGGCGACACCTCGTACTGATCTGCGCCAATCATCCGCACATCGGCGACCTCGGCATCATTCGCCTGACGCAACAGCATGGCGAAACGCGCGGTATCGAGCAGCGTGTCTTCCTTGCCATGCAACACCGCCATGCGGGCGCGCAGGGTCTCGCCCGGCGCTGGCACGGCCAGTTCGCCCAGGGCGCGCGACAGCAGGTGGAATGCCTCGGCCAAGGTCAGGCCGCCCTGCGCCAGGACCGGACGGTTGGACGGTGCCGCAGCGATCGACGCTTCGCCACTGTCAGACGCCGCCGCCTTGCCACGACCCCGGCCACGTCCACGACGACGACGACCGCTCCGTTCCTCGGTGTCCGCTGCACTGGCGGCGGGAACCACCGCCGCCACCAGCGGCTTGGCAACGGACGGAGCACCGCGGCCGCGCGGTGCCGACCGACCCGATGCGGCCCGTCCCGCGGCCGCCGCCGGAGCACCCCCGGCGATCGGGGCGACCTCGAACTGGCCATTCTCCTGCTTGATGACCCGGACGAGTCCCCGCGTCCCTGCTTCGGTGACGAATTTGCTGAACCGGTTGTAGCCGGCGTTTCGCTCGTCGAAGCTCGGGTCCATCTGCTGCATCACCTGCTTCAGGCGATCAGAGCGCATGACGTCGTTGGTCGATGCCATCTTCTGCACTGCCTCGACCACCAGCTCCCAGGGTTCGCGCGCGGGAGCGAGTTCGTCGCTCTCCTTGGCGAGCCCAGCCAAGTCGGAGTAGGAAAAGTACTCATCACAATTCTGGATCAGGATGTCGCTGGCCGACTCCCGGATGCCGACCCCGATGACGTACTTGCCATACTCCTTCAGCTTCAGGACCAGCGACGAGAAGTCACTGTCACCCGAGAGAAGGATGAAGGTGCCGATCTCGGGGCGGGTGAAGATCAATTCGACCGCATCCACCGCCAGGCGGATGTCAGTCGCGTTCTTCTTGTTGGTGCCGAACGCGGGAGCGAAGATCAGGTCGATCGACGACTCGGACAGCGGCACGATGTACTGCGGGTAGCGCCGCCAGTCGGCGTACGCCCGCTGCACCGCGACCTTCCCCTTGATGATCTCGCTGTTGAGCAGCATGCGCAGCTCCTTCGCGAGATCGGAGCGGACGCCCAGGGTGACGTTGTCGAAGTCGATCAGGAGCGCCGCGTTGGGCGCATGGTGGACGGGTGCTGCACTGGGCATATGGTGGGCGGGTGCGGCTTGCGGCCGACCGGCCCGATGGGCAGGAAACGAGCTCACGACAGTTACCGTTTGTCAGGGCTGTCCCCGACCTCGTCGTCCCCGCGACGCCACGCGGAGCGCGGCTGGCGGGGGCGGACGATGATCGAGACAGCACGTAAGGCGGCGCGGCACACCGTTGCGCCTGCGTCCGCTGTTCCGGCGGGGTCCCCTGTGGCCCTGTGCGCCGGACGAACCACCAAACTTCGCCTCAGCGACCCCTGCGCGCAACGTGCCGGGGCCGATTGAACACCTTCCCCGTCGCCGATTCCCGCGACGATTGGCCTGGCTCAGGCAAACAATCCCCCCTCGCTGGTCACGGGCGGGAGGGTGAGCCGGAACGAGAACCGCGTGCCCACCCCCTGCTCCGTTTCGACGACCAGTTCGGACCCCATGGCTTCCACCAGCTTGCGACAGATTGACAACCCGAGCCCCGAGCCAGAGAAGGCGTAATCACCCGCCTGCTGCCGGCGACGGAATGGCTCGAACAGCGTCGGCATCGCCGAGGCAGGAATGCCGCGACCCGAGTCACGGACCGAGCATTCAACACTGCCCCCGCCTGCGTTGGCGATCTTCACCTCGACCTGGCCATCAGCGGTGAACTTGAGCGCGTTCGTTGTCAGGTTGAGCAGCACACGGTTGAGTGCTCCGGGGTGCCCCCGGCGCAGGTCTTCCGCCGGCCCTTCGAACCGCAGTTGCAGTCCCTTCTCCTCGGCGATCGGCAGCACGATGTCGCGCACCGAATCAAGCACCTCGGTCACGGAGAAGGCCTGTTGATCGCGGCCCACCAGGCGGTCGCCGCCGCGGACCAATTCGATCACATCGCTGGCCACGGTGTTCAGGCCGAACGCGGCGGAGTACACCAGGCCGAGTTGCCGTTCCTGCAGCGGTGTGAGTGGGCCGCTGCGGCCGCGCATCATGGTTTCGGCGAGGAAGAGAATGGAGGTCAACGGTGAGCGAAGGTCGTGAGCGACCTCGACGACGAGATCAAGACCGCTCGGGCCGGTCATCCGGTCCTGGAAGCGATTCAACCAGCTGGCTTCGAGCGACGCGGCCACCCCTTCGATCGCGCGGAGCAGCAAGATCGTGTCTTCAGGCGGCAACCGTGCCGCGCCGTCCAACACCCGGCGGCGCAGCAACGAGACGACCCGGCGCCCCAGGGGCGAAGGATGTTCCGGATCGCCTCCTTCGCGACCCTCGGCAATGTCAACCACCCTCGCCACCATTTCGGCCAGTTGTGCCGCAACCTCGGCCTGGGAGGTCGCATCAACGACAAAGATTCGCCAGTCGTCCACCAGTGCTTCGGCGACGCTGTCGAGATGCTGGCGAACAGTTGGGTCGAGAGCCATGCTACTCGCCGTTGTCCTCGCGCTGCAGGCCATGCTTCTCGATGAGCCGGTAGAGCGTGGTCCGGTCGATGTTGGCCTGGCGCGCCGCCTTGGACATGTTGCCCGCGGCCCTGGCAATCAATCGGGTGAGGTAGTCGCGCTCGAACTGGGCGATGACCTTGTCCTTGACGTCATGGAAAGATCCATCAAGCTGCGCAGAAGGAGCTCGCTCGGGGGTCGCCACGGCGTCATCGTACAAGGGGATGTCACTTGGCTCGATGACCTGATCCGGCTCGACCAGCACGGCGACATGCTCAATCACGTTTTGCAGTTCGCGGACGTTGCCCCGCCACGCCCGTGTCCGCAGGAACTCGATGCTCGCATCCGAGAGATGCGGCGCGCGGTCGGGCATCTGGCGATGACGGTGCCAGAACGTCCCGAGGAAATGGTTGGCCAGCAATTGGATGTCCTCGGGCCGCTGGCGCAGCGGGGGAAGGACGATCGGCACCACCCGAAGTCGGTAGAAGAGGTCACCTCGCAGGACGCCGCGTTCCACCGCTTCCTGCGGGTCGCGGTTGGTCGCCGAGATGAACCGGACGTCCACCGGATCGCCGGCGGTCTCGGCGCCGACCCGGCGCACCACCCCATCCTGCACCACGCGAAGGAGCTTCGCCTGCAGCGGCAGCGACATCTCGGTCACTTCGTCGAGGAAGAGCGTGCTGCCGTCGGCGGTCTCGAGCAGTCCCGGCTTGTCGCGATCAGCCCCCGTAAACGACCCTTTGCGGTGGCCGAACATCTCCGATTCGAGCAGCGGCTCGGGGAGTGCGGCACAATTGATCGGCACCATCGCCTTCTTGGCGCGGCGCGAATGGGTGTGAATGAACTGGGCGATGACTTCCTTGCCGGTGCCGCTCTCGCCGCTGATGAAGACCGAGGCGTCAGTCGGGGCCACCTTGCGGGCCAGTTCCACCGCCTTGCGGAAGAGCGGCGAAATACCAAGCAGCGCCTGGGTGTCGGAGTGCGAGTGCTGCCGCATCACCTGATTGCGGAGGTCCGCCGCCTCCCGACCCTTCAGGATGGCGTGTGATGCCCGCCCAATCAGCACCTGCAGGTGGGTGGCGCTGAACGGCTTGGGCAGGTAGTCCCAGGCGCCCATCCGGATGGCCTCGATGCTGGACGGCACGCTCGGATTGCCGGTCATCACCACCACCAGGCAATCGCGATTCATCTCCAGGGCGGCATTGAGGATGTCCATCCCCGACACCTGCGACATGAAGAGGTCCACCAGCACCAGGTCGAACTGCCGTCGGCGAACCAGATCCATCGCCTCTTCGCCGCGTCCTGCCAGCACCACGCTGTACCCTTCGGTCCGCAGGACCGAGGCACAGCTCTCCCGCAGCGTCCGCTCGTCATCGACGATCAGGATGCGAATCGACGCCTTGACGTCCGCCGGAAGGGCGAAAACGTCTCGGTTGGAGCGCGAATCCGGGGCACCGGCGCTGGAGCCGGATCCGGTCACTGCGGTCATGTCAAAGCTCCTGGCAACACGAGCGTGGGAACAACCCTGCACTCCCCCAAGGCGAAAACCATGCCGCAACTGTTGTGTTGGCCCATCGTAATCGTCGGCCCCAGACCATAATAGTAGCCGGTATTCAGCATTAGTGTTGTTATAAAGCAACGTGACTGTTGCGTAAATGCAACACATATATTGCTACAGTGTGGTTGCCAGCCAGCGACCAGCGGTATCATGCTTGCATGGTGAGCCCCGGAGCATTCTCGCGGCACGGGCCGCCACTAGAGACAGCAGGAGACTATGTCCACGAATCTCGCACCGCTTCCCGGCAACCTCCCGGCAGCCGCCGGCCTTGCCAGTGGCAGTTCATTCGCCGGCGCCAGCGGGGGCCCGAAAGTCTCTCAGCTCTTCCGCTACCTCGCCGCGGTCCGGCGGTTCAAGTGGCTGGTCCTGCTGCTTGCCTTGGTCGGACTGGGCGGGGGAGTGCTGGCATCGCGGTATATGCGGGAGAGCTACGACGTCCAGGCCATGATCCTGATCGCTGACCAGTCGAACATGGGCGGCCTGGGGCAGTCCAACCCCCTCTTCGTGGCCAACCAGTGGAAGGAGAACTTCCTCTCCTACAAGATCATTCAGCCAGTCGCCGGGGCACCGACTGTCTTTGGTCCGATGACATAGAGGCGGCGTGCCTCGGCGAC
>JANYAG010000257.1 GCA_025361465.1 Gemmatimonadota bacterium | reverse complement strand
GCTTTCTTCGTCGCCAGTACGCGCCAGCGCCTGGGCTTGCAGCCTGAGGGCTGTAAGCGGCGAACGCAATTCATGCGCGGCATTTGCGACAAACGCTTTTTGCGCGTCGAAGGCAGCGTGCAAACGGCTAAACAGCAGGTTGATTTCCTGCACCAACGGGCGTACCTCGTCGGGCAGTTCCGAACCCAGCCGCTCGTCCTCCCCGCCGCCGCGGGTCGAGCGGACCCCGCCGTCGTCCAGCGGTGGATCGTCGAGTGGTTCGGGATCTTCCGGCAGTACCGGGACGCGGTCGCGCCCCCGCGGTGGTGGCGAGGTTCAGGAAGTGATGTCGGCTCCACCGGTGTCGATCAACCGCCGCAGCGACGAACCGCGTCCCGTCTTCCGTGAGCCGCCGCGCCTGCAGCCAGCGACACCGATGACACGCGACAACTCACGGCCGGATTCGCCCCGGCCGGTCTACCGTGAGCCGCCGCGCGTGAACACCAGTCCCTCGGGGTCGTCGTCGGCCCCGGTCTACCGTGCCGCACCGCAACCGTCGTCGTCGCCGGTCGTCAGTTCGTCGCCGCCGCCGCATCAGTCGGAACCGGTGAGGACGAGTGGCGGAAGCAGTTCGAGTTCGCCGCCCCGGTCGAGGCAGGGGGGCGGTGGGCGCTGATTGATCGAGAAGCGAGAAGCGATTGTGGCTCTCGATCGCTTCTCGCTTCTCGATCATCCGTGTTCCTTCGCGTAGGCCACTCCCCACGCCATGATTTCCGCGCTGCGAAGTCCGGCGCGCATGGCCGCCTGGACCGCATCCTGTTCGGCCATGCCATCGTCCAGCATCAGGTAGGCGATCAAGGGACCACCAACACGATTGGCACTGGCGCAGTGCAGCATCGTCGGCTTGCCATTGTTTGAACGCAGGGCAGCAAGCAGCTGGTCCATGAGGTCGTCGCTCAGTGCACCCGCCACCACGGGAACATTGAGGTACCGCATCCCCAGCGATCCGACGAGCGCCGCTTCATCGAAGGGGCGCGGTTCCATCGGGTCGCGGATGTCGATGATGAGCGACACCCCGGCAGTCTGGGCGTCGCGAAACTGTTCCGCCGACGGCTGGCCGGCGGTGATCAGCCAGGGAAGCGGGAGGGAGGCACGCGGGATGTTGGCTAGTGTGGTGAGCAATGGCACGGGATCCCCCGGTCGGTGACGGTCGGCAATATAGGCAGCGGGCCGGTATCTTTAGGCATGTCCGCGATCACGCTGGCCCTGTGCCAGTTCCGGCCGACCAAGGGCGCACTCGACGCGAATCTTGACCGGATCGAGCAGCTCTTTCGCACCGTGGCGGCGTCTCCGGCGCCAGCGAGCGTGCTGGTCCTTCCCGAGACCATCGTCACGGGGTACTTCCTCGAGGGTGGCGTCCGGGAACACGCGCTCGACGCGTCGGTGCTCTTCGCCGAACTGGCCACGCGGCATGCGCGCGCGGGAGCACCCCCGCTCGAGATCTGCCTCGGCTTTTATGAGCGGGGCGATGACCGCCACTACAACTCGGCGATGTGGGCTGCCCTCGGCGGGAGCGACGCCGGCGTGCGTCACGTGCATCGCAAGGTCTTCCTTCCCACCTACGGTGTCTTTGACGAAGAGCGCTTCGTCGACGCCGGGCGCGATGTGCGCTCCTTCCCGACACGATTCGGCCGGGCGGCGATGCTGGTGTGTGAGGACATCTGGCATTCGATCACGCCGACCATTGCGGCGGTCGATGGTGCGCAGCTGATCGCGGTGGTGGCGGCGAGTCCCGCGCGCGGGATCACGCCCGACCCGCTGCATCCCGGCCAGCCGAATTCCCTCGCGCGCTGGGAGCAGATTGCCCGGGACAGCGCGATGGAGCATGGCGTCTTCCTCGCGATGGCGCAGCTGGTGGGGTTCGAGGGCGGCAAGGCGTTCCCGGGCGGTTCGATGCTGATCGCTCCCGATGGTGACGTGCTGGTGCGCGCCCCATTGTTCGATGATGCGACGGTGTCGCACACGATCGATCTCGATGACATCGGACGGGTTCGTGCGGCGTCCCCTCTGCTCGGTGACCTGTCGCTGCGATTGCCGCTGATGATGGAATCGATGGAGCGGGCGAGGAAGCGGGGGTTGCTGGGCGAGGATGCCCTGTCTGCGGACGCCCCGGCGGCGGTGCCGACGGCAGATGCTCCCGCGCGGCCCGCCGGCCTGCGGTCCGTGATGCACTCGCCGTCGCTTGCCATCGATCCCGAGCTGACCCGCCGCTGGCTGGTGGACTTCCTGCGCGACGAAGTGATGCGTCGCCGGCAATTCAGCCGGGCTCTCATCGGACTTTCGGGCGGAGTGGACAGCGCCGTGGTGGCCCATCTGGCCGCCGAGGCGCTCGGCCCGGAAAACGTGATCGCGGTGCGCATGCCCTATCGCACGTCGAGCCCGGAATCGCTGGCCCACGCGCGACTCGTCACCGAAGCCCTCGGCATCGAGGAGCGCACGGTCGACATCAGTGGCGCCGTCGATGGCTACGCGTCCGCTCCCGGCTTGCCGTCAACTCCGGCTCGCCTGGGGAACGTGATGGCGCGGATGCGGATGGTCACGCTCTTCGATCTGTCGGCCGCCCTCAGCGCCCTGCCGCTCGGCACCGGCAACAAGAGCGAACGATTGCTGGGCTACTTCACCTGGCATGCGGACGATGCCCCCCCCGTCAATCCGATCGGTGACCTGTTCAAAACACAGATCTGGGCGCTGGCGCGGCATCTCGGCGTGCCGGTCGCGATCATCGACAAGCCGGCCAGTGCCGACCTGATCGCCGGGCAGACCGACGAAGGTGACTTCGGACTGAGTTATGCTCGGGCCGATGCGATCCTCGACCTGATTCTCCACGGCTTTGCTGACGACGCGGTCTGCGCCGCGGGGTTCAGCGCGGAAGAAGTTGCGCTGGTGCGGCAGCGGCTCGATTCGACGCACTGGAAGCGCAAGTTGCCGAGCGTGGCGATGGTCAGCCACACGGCAATTGGCGAGTACTACCTTCGGCCGGTGGACTACTGATCATGAACTCGCTCCCCGACTCGCGTCCCATGTCGTACTCGCGCGGCGAAATATCGGCGATCGTCATGCCGCACATGCAGAACATCCTCGGCGACCTCTTCGGCGGCAACCTGATGGCGATGGTCGATCAGGCGGCGGCGATCGCGGCGATTCGTCATTGCGGCGGCCCCGCGGTCACCGCATCGATCCATCAGGTCGATTTTCGGGAGCGCATCCCGCTCGGGTCGGTGGTGACCTGTCGCGCGACGGTGGACTTTGTCGGCAACTCTTCGATGGACATCACCGTCGAGGTGACCGCCGAGAAACCGAGCACCGGTGAACTGAAGCACACGCACACGGCACGGGTGGTGTTCGTGTCGATCGATGCCGCCGGCAAGCCGCGGCGGGTGCCGCGCCTCGTGCCCGGCACGGATGAGGAACGTGAACGGTACGCCCGGGCTGAACGGGATCGGCAGCAGGCCGGCGCGCGGTGACCAAGCCGCGCCTCGCGATGGTGCTGAGTGGGGGTGGGGCCAAGGCGGCCGCGCACATCGGGGCGGCGCGCGCGCTGCGGGAGGCCGGCATCGTGCCGGTGCACTGGGTGGCCACGTCCATGGGCGCGCCGGTCGCGGCAATGCTTGCCGGGGGCGAGGATCCGGATCGCGTGCTCGAGCGGTTCCTCGCGGTGAGGCGGCGTGACGTGCTGGTGACCCGGCGGCTGGTGGCGTTCCGGGGCATCTGGGCGCGGTCGATCTTCAAGGCGCAGCCGCTGCGCAATGTCATCTCCCGGCTGGTGCGGCCCCGGGCGTTCCACGAACTGGCGGCGCCGTTGACCGTGACGGCGGTGGAAGTGATGACCGGGGTGGAGGTCGCCTTCGGGGCGGGCGGGGAATCTGCCCCGCTGATCGACGCGCTGTGCGCTTCGTGTGCCCTGCCGCCCTATTTGCCCCCGGAGCCGGTGAACGGGCGCACCTTCTATGATGGTGGCCTGCGGGCGGCCGTCCCGCTCCGGCAGGCCGAGGGCATCGACTGCGATGCCGTCGTGGCGATTCATGTCGCGCCGGCGTTCGATGAACTGGGGCCTCCGGTGGAGGTGCCTCCGCCCCTGATCGCGGCGACCGACACCGCGATGGGATGGCTGATGGCGGGGACGTCGGAGTTGATGCGGGAGCAATGGAACCGACGCCCAGGATCGCCGCCGCTGATCTGGTTGCGGCCGGTGAGTGATCGAGGCGCGACGTTCGCGCTGGACCGGGCCGGAGCATATGCCGAGGCGGGATATGCGGCGATGTCCGCCGCGTTGAGGGAGCTATGAATCAGGCATTGAAGGTCTTCACGGTCGAAGAAGCCAACCGGACGCTCCCGCTGGTGCGCCGGATCGTCGCGGATCTCATCGCGCTGCACCCGCGCTGGCGTGCGGCGGTCGCGGCGTTCGAAGCGGCGCAGGCCGGCGTGACGGCGGAGGCCGAAACGGAGACGGCCAGGACGCTGCGACTGGAAGCCGGCCGCCTGGCGGGCGAGATCGAGGCGTGTCTCGACGAACTCGGGCAGATCGGGTGCATCTTCAAGGACTTCGAGGCGGGACTGATCGACTTCCCGTCGTTTTACGATGAGCGGATGGTGTACCTCTGCTGGCGCCACGGCGAAGCACGCATCGAACATTGGCACGAACTCGATTCCGGTTTTGCGGGCAGGCGCCCGCTCGACCATGACCTTCTTCCGGTGACAAACTCATGAATGTATTCTGGCTCTTTCTCCATATGTTCGCGACCACGATCTGGATCGGTGGCGGGCTCGCGGTCATGGTCGCGGGGATCGCGATGAAGAAGATGGATCGCTCGGTCTGGGGGGGAGTGGTTGATGCCCAGGCCGCGGTCTACCGGATGCTGGTCGGTCCGGGGGCGATCCTCTCGGTGGCATCGGGGGTGATCCTCACCTTCGAGATGTACAATCGCCTCGCGGTGAAGGTGGGCCCCGGGATGTTCGCCATGCAGGGCCTCGGGTTGCTCGGCGCCCTGGTGATTCTGCTGGGGTCGGTGCCGCTGGTGGGGAAGCTCTCCCGTCTCGAACCGGTGGGCCCGGATGCCCCGCAGTTCGACCAGTTGCGGGTTCGGCTGGCCATCTTCGGTGCCACCTCGGGAACGCTGGGATTGCTGGCCCTGTTCGCCGGTTCGTACTACCGATACGGCGGGTGACCCTCTCGCGGCGTGACCTGCTGGCACTGGCCGTGGCGATGCCCGGCTTCAGCTGGCTCGCCCGAGCGCCCCTGCCGACGCGGAGCGAAGCACCAATGCCGAGCGCTCCCGGTCCGGAGGATGAACCGGCCTGGGAGCGGATCGCCAACGAGTTCGTCATCGACGGCATTCACCTGAACACTGGAACGGTGGGTGCCAGTCCGCTGGCCGTGCTGCAGGCAACCATCCAGCACATGCGCGCCTTCGAGCGGATGATCGGTCAGGAAGCGGTCGATGTGCCCGCGCTCAAGAAGGAGCTCGAGAGTTTCCTCGGCGCCTGGCCGGGGAGCATCGCCATCCTGCGCAACACGACCGAAGCGATGAATGTCGCGGCCAACGGCATCGCGCTTGAACCCGGCGACGAGATCCTTTCCACCACCCACGAGCACATCGGCGGGCGCTGCTGCTGGGAACTGCTCGCCAAGCGTCGCGGCGTCGTCTACCGCACCTTTGCGCCACCGCTCGATCCCCGGAACGACGACGACGTGATCCAGGCGTGGCAGGCGAATGTCACGCCACGGACCAAGGTGCTGTCGATCTCCCACGTGCTCTTCAGCACGGGCCTGCTGCAACCGGTCCAGGCCTTGGTGCGCTGGGCCCGGGGGCGCGGCATCATCTCCGTCATCGATGGCGCGCATCCCCCGGGGATGCTCGTCAACGATCTGGCGAGCGTCGATGCCGACTTCTACGCCACCTCGACGCACAAGTGGCTGCTGGGACCAAAAGGCACCGGGCTGCTCGTGGTCCGTCCCGACCGAATGGCGACGACGTGGCCGCTGATCGGCTCCGGTGACTGGGCCGCCGAGGACATCAGGCGGTTCGAGCACGTCGGGACCAGCAACGATTCATTGCTGGCGGGCCTGCGCGCAGCGGTTGCTTTTCAACAGGGGATCGGGCGCGAGGCCATCGAACGCCGGGCACGGTCGTTGGCGACCGGGCTGGATTCGGCGCTCCGGGGAATTCCGCGCGTGAAGGTGTTCTCCCCCTCAAGGGTGTCACATCGGACCGCGATGGTGGCGTTTCAACTGGATGGCGTGAGCGCGGAGAAGCTGCAGGGCATCCTTGGTCAGGCCAGGATCCGCACCCGTCGCATCGCCGAGTCAGGGCTGGAGTACCTCCGGCTCAGCACCCACCTCTATACCTTGCCGCGCGACCTCGACCGGACGCTCGAGATCTTGCGGACAACGGCCCGCGGCTGACGGCTTCCCGTCAGGCAGGCGGCGCGCACCGGACAGATCTCGCAGTGCTTTGCGCGGGCGGTACACACCAGGGCGCCGAGTTCCATGAGGGCCTGGTTGGTCGCCCAGGCGGCGGCACCGGCCCGAGGCAGGAGGTCCTCTGCCGTGGCGTGGAGGCGGCGATCGGCGGCGGCCCCCTTGGCGAGTCGGGGATGAAAGGCGCGGCGCAGGACCCGCGCGACGTTGGTGTCGATGGCCGGTTCGGGCCGCTCGAAGGCGAAGCTCATGACGGCTCCGGCGGTGTACGCCCCCACGCCGGGCAGGCCGCGAAGGGTCGGCAGGTCATCCGGAATCCGGCTGTCGTGATCCTTGACCACGGCCCGGGCCAGACGATGCAGGTTCTCGGCGCGGCGGTAGTAGCCAAGGCCGGCCCAGGCCTCGCGCACATGATGTAGCTTGGCGAGGGCGAGATCGGCCACGGTGGGGAATCGGGTAAGGAAGCGGGGCCAGTACCCCTCGACGCGGCAGACCTGGGTCTGCTGCAGCATCACCTCGCTGACGAGGATGGCGTACGGGTCACGCGTGCGCCGCCATGGCAGGTCCCGGCCCGAGCGGCGGAACCAGGCCAAGAGGCGGCGCTTGAACAGGGCCCGGCGGGACGGCACATCAGGGATGGACTTCCGAGTCATCGACGGGCAAGATAGGGGACAGATGAACCAGCGTCGAGAAAGCAGCCGCGCATGAAGCGCCTCGCCCTGCGCCTGCAGAGCACGGTCGGGGTCGTCGTCGTCGATGGTCTGGCGGCGGTCGGGACCTTCGCCCAGATGGTCCTCGAAATCCTTCGCGGCCTCCGGGAGTGGCGGGTCTGGTTGCCCCGAACCCTTGAGGAGTCGTGGAACATCGGGATCGGCTCGATGTTCATCGTCCTGCTGATTTCCGGCTTCGCCGGCGCGGTGACGGCGTTCCAGACCGGCTACCAGTTCAC
>JANYAG010000249.1 GCA_025361465.1 Gemmatimonadota bacterium | reverse complement strand
CGGCGAGCGGCACTCGACGCGAAGAGCTGCTGCTCGATCCCAAGGCGCTGGAGCGCGCGCATCTGTTGCGCAACCAGACGGCAGGGCTCCCCACCACCAAGCAGATCGAGGTGGCACGGGAGCTGTTGCAGCGGGGAATCGTCTAAGCGCGCTTTGCGGGCGTAGTCGGCGCCGTGGGCGCACCCGCACTGTAGCGCGCGCCAGCCACCGCTTCCCTGGCGAACAACGCCTCGAGCCGAGCGAGATCGGCCGCGGTGAGTTTGACCGCGAGCGCGCCGACATTCTCCTCCAGGCGCTCAACCCGCCGTGTGCCGGGAATCGGCACCAAGCCGGGGGCCTGCGCCAGCACCCATGCCAATGCCAACTGCGCGGCCGTGCAGCCCTTCTCAGCTGCCATCGCCTTGACCGCATCAATCAGCCGGAGATTCCGGTCGAAGTTCTCGCCCTGGAATCGCGGGCTGGTTCGCCGGAAGTCATCAGCCGCCAACTCGGCCTCATGCTGGAGTGCACCAGTGAGGAAACCGCGACCGAGCGGAGCGAACGGCACGAAGCCGATGCCGAGTTCACGGCAGGTGGCAAGCACGCCATCCTCGGGATCCCTGGTCCAGAGGGAGTATTCACTCTGCAGGGCCGTGATGGGATGGACCGCCGCGGCCCGCCGAAGCGTCTCGGGTGTCACTTCGGAGAGGCCGATGGCGCGGACCTTCCCCGCCTGCACGAGGTCGCTCATCGCCCCGACCGAATCCTCGATTGGCACCTTCGGGTCGGCGCGGTGGAGGTAGTAGAGGTCGATCGTTTCGACGCCGAGGCGCTTGAGCGACGTCTCGCAGCAGGCCTTGGCGTAGTCGGGAGCGCCGTTGATGGCGCGCGACGTGGGCACCGCTGGATCGCGGACAATGCCAAACTTGGTGGCGATCACCAGCTGGTCACGCTTCCCCTTGATCGCCCGCCCGAGCAAGGCCTCATTGGCACCATTGCCATACATGTTGGCGGTGTCGAAGAAGGTGATCCCCAGTTCGATGGCGCGATGGATGGTGGCGATGCCGCTGGTTTCATCAGCCGGGCCATAGAACTCGCTCATGCCCATGCAGCCGAGCCCCATCGCGGAGACCTCGAGCTGGCGCAGTTGACGATGTTGCATCGGTCCATCCTCACTAAGGTCGCTGGAAACTAGCTTCCGTGGCCGACGGCGCCACATGAGAATGGCCGCGGGGGCCATGGTCCCTCTTGCCAACCGATGGCCTGCGACTAAGGTACGGGGATGCACCCCTCACTGCGCGAAGCGGTTCTCGAGGCCAACGCCGCCCTGTTCCGCTCCGGGCTGGCCGCCTTCACCTTCGGCAACGCCAGCGCCATCGATCGCGGCGCGAATCAGGTGGTGATCAAGCCAAGCGGTATCGCCTACACCGCACTGCAGGTTGACGACCTGGTGGTGACCGACCTCGACGGGAAGGTGCTCGAAGGAACCCGGCGCCCATCGTCCGATCTCGCCACCCATCTGGCACTCTACCGGGCCTTCCCGACCATCGGCGGTGTGGCGCATACCCATTCCCGGTTCGCGACGGCCTTTGCCCAGGCTGGTCGCGCGATTCCCTGCCTCGGCACCACCCATGCCGACTACTTCCGCGGTGCGATTCCGGTGACGGACCCGTTGTCGCCCGACGTGATTCGTGGAGCCTACGAGGCGGGAACGGGCGAGGCGATCGTGCAGTGTGTTGGCAGCCACGATCCGCTGGAGATTCCGGCGGTGCTGGTGGATTCCCACGCGCCGTTCTGCTGGGGGAAGACCGTCACCGCCGCGGTGGAGACGGCCGCGCTCCTGGAGGAGATCGCCCACCTTGCGTATCTCACCCTGACGCTGGCGCCAGGCACCGAAGGGATCGTGACGGTGCTGCGCGACCGGCATTTCCTGCGGAAGCACGGGAAAGACGCGTATTACGGGCAACCATAAGCGGCACTATTCGGGCGTCACTGCCGCGTCGGGTGGACGGCAGTAACAACAATTCCGTGGATTCCTTAGACCGCTCCGTTGATCGATTCGACCGTTCCGTTTTCCGATGCGACACTTCCCCAGGCGGGTGAGTGTCCAACATTCCTTTGACCGGCGGCTCCACAGGTCGAATCGGCCGCTCCAATCGGAAAGCCAGCTCCTCCACAGGAGCATTCGCCTCCTCCAATCTCCTGTCAGCCTCCTCCACACGATGCATCACCGCCTCCGTTCTGGTCACCCTGTCCTCCGGATTGGCCGGCGGCAAGGCACATTGTGGGTACCTGCCGAGCGTCGGAAGCGACGAGTGATCACGGCTTTGTCGGTGGGACAGGGAGCAACGGCACCTTGCCGTCCTCACCGCCGCTACAAATGCGACTCAAGACAATGGGATTCGGCATTGGACAGCGGGGTGGTTGGGGGGTATGCTGGACTGGTCGGCAGTCGTCCGCCGTCGAATCCGCGCATGCTGCGGCCTCGGCAGCAATAGCCACCCCAAGCAGGGGGGAAACCCGCTGCTTTTCTTCCTGGTCGCGTTGAAGTGGGCCGCTCTGATGGCGGGTTGACGGGTGTCCCTGCAGCATTTACGGATTCGGCTGCGAAGCTCTGCAGCCTAAGCGGGGGCACTGCAGTACAATTACAAGTTAGGGCGACAAAGCACCCGCAGCTGATAGGACTTCCAATGTCTTGCACAGGCGCCCGAGCCCTGATTCTTCTCTTTGCTCTGAGTCCGTGGGCGCTCAGAGGTCAGGAGCCCAGAATGCAGCTGACCGCCAGTCGGGCGGCCACCGTTCCAAGTCAAGAGGTGAGCTTGGTGACCGGTTGCCACGGGCCATGGCTTGCCCTTGGGGATAGGGTTCAATGCCAGCCTGTACGACGACGGTGTGTTTCCGACACCTGCTCTGACTACTGGATCTTCCGGCAAACAGACCTCGACTCCCTCCGTTGGGTCTCCAGCGATGAGTCAGTGCTGCAAGTGAAAAAGGGCCTCATTCAGGCTGTCGGTACCGGTCGTGCCCGGGTGACCGTCTTCCTTAGGGATTCCGCAGGCAGCACTGACTTTACCGTTCTACCACCGGTGGCCGCGATTCGTTTCGAACGCCCCCTGCACGCGATGCGCGTCGGAGATACCGTTCGAATCCGCGCTTGGGCCTATGATTCCACAGGAAAGCCCGTTCGACTCATGCTTCCGGATGGCTATCAGGGGGGTGAAGTGTGGCCACTACGGCCTGTCCCAACCCGCGATCAAGCCACCGCCGGTGAGCTCATCCGGGCGATGAGGGTTGGACAAACTTATGCCTTTACCACAATGGCGCATCGACGCGATAGCACCAAGATTGTCGTTCACCCATGAGTCAGCGTCGGGGATCGCACCCGATGCGCCCTAACAAGCGCTTGCTGCCGTCGAGGCCAAGGCGGTTCGGCCGCCGCGTTTAGCTTGAACTTGGACTGCGGCGGCCTC
>JANYAG010000350.1 GCA_025361465.1 Gemmatimonadota bacterium | reverse complement strand
CGCCTGGGCCGCGCTCGTCGTGCTCTCGGTGGCCTTGGCGCTCCGCTTTGCGGTACGACGCCGAGCGGTACCCGAGGATGAGCGGGACGACCCGACCGATCCTCCCCGCCATGATGGGACGGCGTCAATCTGAGCTGATCATGCGCGAACGGGCACCGCCGCCGGCGCCGCAGGTGGGCTTCCTTCGGCATGTCGCTCACCCTGGCCCGCGATGTTCTCCGCCGCACATTTGGCTACGCCGACTTCCGGCCGCTTCAGGGCCGTGTGGTCCATCATGTCTTGGCGGGACGGGATGTTCTCGCCGTGTTGCCGACTGGGGGCGGGAAGTCGCTCTGCTTCCAGATCCCCGCGCTCGCCTCAAGCGGGTTGACGGTGGTGGTGTCTCCGCTCATTGCGTTGATGGAAGACCAGGTCACCGCTCTCGCGGCGCGCGGGGTCGGTGCGGCGGCCCTCAATAGCACCCTTGACGGGGCGCAGCAGCGCGCGGTCACCGAGCAAGCCGCCACGGGTCGTCTGCGACTGCTCTATGTCTCGCCGGAGCGGCTGCCACGATTCTGCGATGAGTTGCTTGCGCAGGGCGGCAGGGTCGATCGCCTCGCCGTCGACGAAGCCCACTGCATCGTGGAGTGGGGCCACGATTTCCGGCCGAGCTACCGGCTGTTACGCCGGGCCCGGGCGGCCCTGGGAAGTCCTCCCTGCGTAGCGCTTACCGCGAGCGCGACGCCGGCTGTCCGTCGAGAGATTCACGCGGCCCTCGGCCTCCGTCGTGATGCCATGGAAGTCGTCGGCTCATTCGACCGTCCGAATCTCCGGTTGGATGTCGTCCCCGTGGTGAGTCGTGATGATCGTCTGGCTCGGCTGATGGTACAGGTGCGCACGCAACGTGGCACCGCCATCGTCTATGCGCCGACGCGAGGCCTGGTAGAGTCGCTCACCCGCGTGCTCGTGGAAGGTGGCGTGGCCGCCGCCCCCTATCACGCCGGGATGCAGATGACCGAGCGCCACGATGTGCACGAGCGGTTTCTGGCTGACCGGGTGCGGGTCGTGGTGGCCACCTGTGCGTTTGGGATGGGCATCGACAAGTCCGGCGTGCGGCTCGTGGCGCACTGGGCGGTGCCTGCGACTCCGGAATCCTATTACCAGGAAGCGGGGCGGGCGGGACGAGACGGCCGTGAGGCGCGTTGCGTGCTCTACTTTCATCCCGCGGACGTGATACTTCCCCGGCGGCAACTGGACGTCACCTTTCCCCCCGAGCGGGTGCTGGAGCAACTCTGGCGTGATCCCGCGATGCGCGCGCGACAGCCCGCCGCGGTGGTGGCCGCCGCCGACCGGCTGGCCGTCGAACTGCGTCCGGATCGTGGCGCGGTCGAGTGGTCGGCGGTGCGCCGCCGGCGGCGTGAGGCCGAGCGGCGACTTGGGGCGATCGCCGCATATGCCAAGACGCGCGAGTGTCGCCGGCGTACCTTGCTGGCCTGGTTTGGAGAAGCCGTCAGCCGCTGCGGCGGCTGTGACCGGTGCGATGTCGCCAGAGCGCGCCGCTGATGGTGTCGCTGCTCACGGAATCCGGCGCACTCGACCATCCGGCGTCACTTCAAAGAGCGGCTGCTGTACCACATCGTTGAGCGGGATTGCCGGCCCCATGGCAAAGGCCGACGCCATGAGATTGCCGGCAAATGGATCCGCCGCGCCGTAGTCGACGTCGTACCCCATGTCCTTGAACGTTGCGATCGTCAGCTTCGACAGGGGCATCGGGACGCCTGGTGCTTCGATGAAGCCGGTCATCAGCTCGGCGTGGAAGACACTCTCCCGCCAGTGGGAATCGCGGGTTCCTATTCCCCCGACGTCCGCGAGCGGGACTGGCCGGCCCGCGTACTGGAGGGATGCATTGAAACTCGGCCAGAGGGCGATCGCCTCCGGCCCGATGTAGATCGGGTCGGTCAGGCCGATGTCCTGGGTGACCGTCGACGCCCACGAAGTCCCAAAGCCCAGGACGTGCCCCATCTCGTGGACGATGGTGGCGGTCAGCCTGCCGGTGTTTTGCAGCAAGGCGAGGTCCGCTTCGTCAAAACGCATCGCGCCAACGACAGTCAATCGTGACCCCGAGCGCCGCACGCACGGACCGGCGCTGCCGAGCACGTTGCCCGGACCGTCGATGGCAACGACGGACGCAAAGATCACCACGTCATCGATGGTCTCGTTGAGCGCGGGTTGCCCCGTGGCACACGCCCCGGCCGCCAGGGAAATGGGCTGGTCGGGTATGTCGCCCACGATCACCTGCATCCAGCGTCGCGCGGCTGCCACGAACGCGTCGCGAGAATCTGCCGACATCGTGGTAAGGAAGCGCACGTCGATGGTAAAGGGCGTGGCCACCCCGGTGGCATGGAAGCCGAGCTGAGGACCGGGGAATTTCGGCATCGTTGCCACGAGGGTGCTCGCACCGTTCCCCGCGCCGAGGCGCCAGTCACCGGGCGAAGCGATCCCGTCACTCCCGGTCGTGTCCGTCGCACCGGTGACCGTGCCGTCGCCCGCGGTGATGGTGAAAGTCACCGCAATGTTGGCGATCGGATTTCCGACACCGTCGGTCACCCTGACGCGCGGAATGGCCGTGACCGGGAACGCGAGGAAGCCGCTCTGTTCGGTTGGGGTCGTGGCCACCAGTTGTGGCGGACCGGCCAGCCCGGTCGCGGTGAAAACCGCCGAGGCCCCGCTGCTCGTGCTCGCCGTAAGCTGATTCTGCCCGGGGGTTGCGCCGAGGGTCCACGAACCGACTTGTGCCTGTCCCTGCGCATCCGTGAGCACCGTGGCGCCCGTTACCGTTCCGGAATTGAGGGTCACCGCGAAGGTCACCGGGATGGCGGAAACGGGGTTCGTGTATGCGTCGAGGACCTGGACGGTCGGCAGCGGGCTCACCGGATGTTGTGTGAGCTCGGTGAATGCCAGTGTTCCGACCACCCGGACTGCGGCAGGCGGACCGGCGACGGCGGTTGCGAAGATGGCCGTGCCGCCGCTCAGTCCATCCACGGATGCGGCGAGCGAGTTGCCTCCGGGTCGGGTCCCCAGCACCCAGGATCCCACTCGGGCGAGCCCGGAAGCGTCCGTGATCACGGAATCCCCGGTGACGTACCCCCCGCCGTAAGCGATGGAAAAGCGCACCACGCTGCCCGGCACACCTGTGCCGCGGCTGTCCTTGACCCGAACGGCCGGGGGGATCGGTATCGGCATTCCCGCGGCGGCCTGCTGGTTGTCGCCGATCGCTACCGCCACCTGACTGGGAGGCCCGGGAGGGGGATCCGCGCCGGCACAACCGGCGCTGAGGAGCAAGAGGGTGAGCAGGAGCGGCCGAATCGGGCGAACTGCTTGCTGCAATTGCATCAATGTCCGCACGGGAGAGTGGTGAGAAGACAAAGCTAGCAGGAGGCGGCTGGGGTGGGAAAGGAAGTTGCCGATCCTGGCCGAGGTCACTTGTCCTAAGTATCACGGGGACATACATTTATCCACATGCGCGCCACCGTGTATCACTCCGAGACTGGCGCTGAGCGCCAGCCGCTGTTGGGAATCGGGTGGCTCGTGTCAGCATTGGTTGGTGTTCTTCGCTGGTTGATCCGCCCACCTCTTGCCGGTCGCCTCCATTCGAGGCGCGTGATCCGATCCGCAACTTCGACGTCAGGCACATTGGACTCCATCGAGCCAAATCGCTCCCGGAAGCCCCATGGTGCGCGTCGCGGTTGGCGGAGGTCGGGTCGCTCGCTAGCGACCGGTCCTCGTGTCCGCCCAGAAGCGGGCAGGGTGTCGTGGTTCAGCCAGTCAGCGGACGTCGTGGTACGGCGTTCCGACCCGAACCTCTACTATCCGGCGGGCGTGTCACCCAGGTGCCGCACCCCGGAGCGAGACCCCTGTGAAACGCGAGATTCTCATCTCTGGCACACCACGCGAGACGCGCGTGGCCATCCTCGAGGACGACCAGCTGGTCGAATTGCTGGTCGATCGACCCGATCAGCGCCGGGCGGTTGGTGACATCTACCTCGGGCGGGTAGAAGCGGTCCTTCCCGGCATCCAGGCAGCCTTCGTCGACATCGGCATGGAGAAGAGCGCCTTCCTCCATGCCTCCGACCTGCTTGAACCCGATGCCGACGACGATCCCGACGAGCGCGACGACGACGAGGACGAGGACGTGCCCGTCGCCGGAGGCGATCCGGATGCTGCGGAGGAGGCGACCGAGCCGATTGTTTCCCGGCGGCATCGGGGGGACGGGGGCAAGCGCGAACGGAGCCCGCGGCAGGCGATCCCTGACATCTCCGAGCGTCTGAAGAAGGGGATGACCCTGCCGGTGCAGGTGACCAAGGAACCGATCTCCACCAAGGGATGCCGCGTCACCGCGCAGATCTCCATGGCGGGGCGATTCCTGGTGTACACCCCCTACGGTACCAAGGTCGGTGTGTCCCGCAAGATCGAAAACCGCGAGCAGCGCGTGAAGCTGCGCGAGATGGTGTCAGGACTGATGCCGGCCGATTCCGGAGGCGTGATCGTGCGCACGGTGGCCGAAGGCGTGACGGAGGATCATTTCCGGCGGGAAATCCAGTCCCTCCTCGGCGGCTGGAAGAAGATCAAGCGGAAGCAGCTCTACAATCGGCGCGCGCCGGCCCTGCTTCACCGCGAGGCGTCGCTCACCCGCAGCCTGGTGCGCGATGTCTTCTCGGCAAAGGTCGACGCGTTGTGGGTGGACTCCCGCGAGCTGCACCACGAGATCCATCAGTATCTCGAGCAGATCGACCCCGAGCTGATCGAGCGGGTGCACTTCTATGACGAGCCGGCGCCGCTCTTCGACCGCTTCAAGATCGAGGAGGAGATCCGCGACCTCTTCAAGCCCCGCGTCGACCTGCCGACGGGGGGATACGTCATCATCCAGCCGACCGAGGCGCTGATCTCGATCGACGTGAACACGGGGCGCTACACCGGCAAGCGGGATCCCGAAAAGACGATCCTGCGTACCAATATCGAGGCCGCGCGAGAGATCGCGCGTCAGATCCGCCTGCGTGACCTCGGGGGCATCATTGTCGCCGATTTCATCGACATGGAGACGAAGGGCAACCGGGATCGCGTGCTCCAGGAGCTCCGGACCCATCTCGGGCGCGACCGGGCCCGCACTCGGGCCTTTGCCGTCTCGGAGCTGGGCCTGATCGAGATGACCAGGCAGCGGGTCCGGGGATCCCTCTGGGCTTCGATGACGCGCCAGTGTCCCGCCTGCGAGGGGACTGGCCGGATCTTCTCCCCCGAGATCGTCACCCGGCGGCTGGAACGGGCGATCCTGAGGGCTGGTATCGAAAAGAAGGAACGGCGGCTGGCGGTGCGGCTCCACCCAGATGTGGCGCTCTATCTCCTTGAGGAAGAGCCAAAGCTGGTCGCCACCCTCGGGAAGCAGGGTGGGATCGAGCTGGAGGTCCGGGATGACCCGATGCTCCGCCTGGATGAGTTTCGCCTGATGTCCAGGCCGGCCGGCCGCGATGTCACGGCGCTCTATGCCGTGGCGTAGCTTGGGGTTGCCCCCACACGCAGCGGGCGCTATTTTGGACGGCTAGCCAGTGGAAGAGACCAGGACCGGAAGGGTGCCCATGTACGCAATTTTTCAGGCATTGGGGAAGCAGTGGCGCGCCGAAACAGGGGCCACGCTCCGGATGCCGTTGATGGCGGAGAAGTCCGCCGGCGATAAACTGACCTTCGAAGAGGTGCTGCTGACCTCCGTCGGCGACACGATCCAGGCCGGGACCCCGACCGTCAAGGGGGCGACGGTGTCCGCGGAGATCGTCGGGCACGGCAAGGAGAAGAAGATCTACGTCTTCAAGTTCAAGCGTCGGAAGGGCTATCGCCGGAAGACCGGCCATCGCCAGAAGTTCACGGAAGTTCGTATTACTGACGTAGTGGTGGGGTGAGGCGACCATGGCACATAAGAAGGGCGTAGGGTCCAGCCGGAACGGCCGCAATTCCAATCCCCAGTACCTGGGCGTCAAGCATTTTGGCGGCGAACGGGTGACGGCGGGGAGCATTCTGGTCAAGCAACGGGGC
>JANYAG010000346.1 GCA_025361465.1 Gemmatimonadota bacterium | reverse complement strand
CTCGGCCACACCGAGCTGCTGCAGCGCCATGAAGACGGCGATGGTGACCACCGAGCCCTTGGCCACGTTGGCGAGGGTCGGGACTCCCTCGACTCCGCCGGCCGAGGCGAGGATGATCCCCCGCAGGAACTCCCCGACCACCATGCCAAGGATCACGACCACGATCGCGCTGATCAGCGTCGGGATGAAGCCGAGCATGATGCCGAACATCCGGTTGATGCTCTCCAATCCCAGCGCCGCCGAGGCCAGCAGGATCACCACCAGCATCACCAGCCAGAAGATCAGCTTCCCCATGGCATGCACCGGGTCGAGGTGCGCGCCGGTGCGATCGACGGCCTCGCGCAGTCCACCTGCCTCGGCGACCCGGTTGAAGTCCATCTTCTTCAGCATCCGGTCAACCCACTTCTCCAGGGTCCGGGCCACGAAGTAGCCGCAGAGCAGGATCAGGCTGGCGCCCAGGAGTTCCGGGAGGACCGCCCAGAGTTCCGAGCCACCGACCCGCAGGCGTTCGACGATCTGGTTCACGACGTCACCTCGAGCACGAGTTTGCCGAACTGTTGTCCGCTGGCGAGGCGCGCATAGGCATCGCGCCCTTGGGCCAACTGGTAAATGGTGTCAATGGCAGGCCGCAGTTTCCCGGCATTGCCGAGGGCCACAATCTCGGCAAATTCGATGGAGCTGCCCATCGATGAGCCCAGCAGCGACCACTGGAACCAGAAGAGCCGGCGCAGGTCGATGGCGACATCATGGCCCGTGGTGGCCCCACATGTCACCAGCCTGCCGCCGGGGCGCAGCGCCTTGAGCGATCGGGGCCAGGTCGCGGTACCCACCGAGTCGAGCACGACGTCAACCCCGCGGCCGAGGCGGGCCTTGACCGCCGCCGGGATATCGGCGGTGGTGTGGTCGAACCCGGCTTCGGCACCGAGTGCCGCCGCGCGCAACAGCTTGTCGGCCGACGATGAGGTCACCAGGGCACGGGCGCCGATGTGACGGGCAATCTGGAGCGCCGCGAGCGCGACCCCTCCGCCAATACCCCAGATCAGGATGGCTTCATCGGCCGTGAGACGAGCCCGGGTGGTCAGCATTCGCCACGCCGACAGGGTGGCCAGCGAGAAGGCCGCCGCCTCGGCCCAGGTCCAGTCGCCCTCGATCGGGAGGACGTTCCGGGCGGGGAGGACCACCTCCTCGGCGGCCAGGCCGGGGCGATGTTCGCCGAGTACTCCGAAGTGACGACAGAAGATTTCCTGTTTCGTGGTGCACGGCTCACAACTTCCGCATGAAACTCCCGGGTTGACCACCACCCGGTCACCGGTGCGAAGGTGGGTCACCGCGGCGCCCACTTCCAGGACGATCCCGGTCGCGTCGGTCCCGACCACGTGCGGGTACACCGGGCTGGGAACGCCCGGAAGTCCAGTCGCCACGGCCAGATCCAGCCGATTCAGCGCCGCGGCGCGGACGCCGATGCGGACCTCGTCGGGTGCCCGAAGCACCGGTCGAGGGATGTCGATGAGGGCCAGATTGCCCGGGCCACCGCTGGTGGTCAGACAGAGCGCGCGCATTCGTGCGAACGGACACCTTGCAGAAGCGAGAGATTGACGCGACATATAATAGCGCGTTCACACGCGCGAGTGCGCATCGCGCCGTGAGCGGGACTTGAGCGAATGTGCGCCACATCCACTTCTTACCCTGCAGGAGCGCAGTATGGATCTGTTCCGCAATGCGGAGGGCTCGTTCGAGTTCTCCGGTGGTTGGATGGACAACCCGTCGTCCGCAGCCCCGACGCCTCCCCCGATGAGCATTCCCGAGCCCGCCCCCGGTGCCGTGCCCGCCCGTCCGCGCAAGAAGGCGAAGGCGAAGCCCGCTCCGAAGGTGAAGGCCGCCAAGCCGGCGCCCAAGGCGAAGCCGGTGGCGAAGGCGAAGCCGGTGGCGAAGGCCAAGGCCGTGGCGAAGAAGGTTGCCAAGCCCGCCAAGAAGGCCGCCAAGCCGGCGAAGAAGGTTGCCAAGAAGCCGGCGAAGAAGGTCGCCAGGAAGCCGGCCAAGAAGTCTGCCCCGAAGCGGAAGCCCGCCAAGAAGGGCAAGAAGCGGTAGTGACGCTCGGGTCGCATCGCCGCGTACGGACGCGCCCCGGGAAGACCGGGGCGCGTGCTGTTTCGGCGGTCTTTCCGACTCTATCTTCCCCCGTCAGGTTGTGCCGTACCCCACCGCCGCTCGCGGAGAGTTCCTCATGACAGATCACGAGAAGATCCGCCTGACCTCGTATTCCCACGGCGCTGGCTGAGCCTGCAAACTCGGCAGCGCCGAACTGGCGCAGGTTCTGCGCCTCCTGCCCCCCATCGAGGACCCCGATGTCCTCATCGACGCCGTCTCCCGCGATGATGCCGCGGTCTACCGGCTCAGCGCGGAGCGTTGCCTGATCGCGACGGTGGATTTCTTCACCCCGATCGTGGATGACGCGGCGACCTGGGGTGCGATCGCCGCCGCCAATGCCCTCAGTGATGTCTACGCGATGGGTGGCCGACCGCTTTTCGCGCTCAACCTCGTCGGCTGGCCGCGTGCGACGCTCCCCTTTTCGCTCCTGGCTGACGCACTGGCCGGGGCCGCACGGGTCATGGCGCAGGCCCAGTGTCCGATGGTTGGTGGCCATTCGATCGACGATCTCGAGCCCAAGCTCGGCATGGCCGTGATCGGCGAAGCCCATCCCGATTCCCTCCTGGTAAACTCGGCCGGGAATCCGGGCGACCTCCTCGTGCTCACCAAGCCGATCGGCACCGGCATCCTTACGACCGCGGCCAAGGGCCAGCTGGTGAGCGAGGAAGCGCTGGCGCCGGCCATCCGGTCGATGACGATGCTCAACGATGGCGCCATGCGCGCTGCCCTGGCAGCGGGCGTGCGCTGCGCCACGGACGTGACCGGATTCGGGTTGCTCGGGCACCTGCGCCATATTGCCGATGCGAGCGGGGTTGGCGCCGAGATCTCCTGGGGGACCTTGCCGCTGCTGCCACGCGTTCACGAACTTGCGGAACGCGGCATCGCGCCGGGTGGCACGACGCGGAATCTCGAGGCGGCCGCGGCGGAGTGGGTCGGCGAGTTCACGATGGCCGAGAAGCTCATTGCCTGTGACGCCCAGACGTCGGGCGGACTGCTGCTGGCCGTGGCCCCGGCAGGGCTCGATGCCCTGCTTGCCGGCCTCGCGCGCGAACAGACCCTGACCGCGGCCGTGATCGGCCGATTGACGGACGCGCCGGGCCCGGTGCGCGTCGTGCGCTGATGTTGGTGACACCGCTCGCGTTCGAGCACTACCAGGGTGGGCATGGGACAATTCCGCTGGAACCATGATCGGATGGAGCAGCTCGAGCAGGCGGTACAGCTGCGCAAGCGCGTCGCGGTGCGGCGGCGCGGCAACGAGTACATCGTCGTGGCCTCGGGCCTGACCCATTCGCGCGGGCGTGAGGCCTTCACCGGCTTTCTCGCGATGACCGGCGACGAAGTGGTCTTTGTCCTTGATCAGCTCGACCATTTCCAGGTGATCGATTCGTGATGACCAAGGCGCTCCCGATCGCCCTGTTGCACCTGGACGAGAGCTGCCTGGGCAATGGCAAGCCGGGCGACAACCCGGGCGGAGCTGGGGGCCTGGTTGAAGTCCTCACCACGCACGGAGTGGAGCGGCGCGACTTCTTCATCCACTCCCCCTTCAACGCTGCGAGTAGTAACAAAAGCAGCACCTCGGCAGGCCAGCGCCAGGCCCTGCCGCGCAGTTCGCCAATGAAGCTCGCGCCCGCGA
>JANYAG010000342.1 GCA_025361465.1 Gemmatimonadota bacterium | reverse complement strand
TCGGTCGTTCGCCCCGTGACGCCGGACGATGGGTGCCTCTGGTGTAATGAATTGATTTCGCCGCAGCGACTGGCCGAGGAGGTCCTGAGCGAGCGCGACCGCGCAGCCCAGCGCTATGTCGATGACCCTGAGGTCGCGGCGCCGTCGGTGATCACGCTGAACGCCGTTGCCGCAGCCAACGCCGCGACCGACTTCCTGTTCGCCGTGACCGGGTTGGTCGAACCGGACGCTGCGGGCGACTACGTCCGCAGCCGGCCTCGGACGCGCGACGTCCGCTGGGACCGGCCGCGCCGCGATCCGGCCTGTCCGGAGAGCGGTCTCCACTCCGGCAGCCGGTTCGCTCGAGGCGATGGCGCGTCATTGCCCGTGCGCCTTCGAGGGCACAAGCGATGACGCAGGTCTTCTACTGGAACCCGGCAGCGCCCACGTCCGGCAAGGCGCGGCTGACGCGCGGCGAGGTCAAGGCCGTCTTCGATGCAGATCAGGTTCGCCACCTGGCGAGCGCTGGCGGCGGAGATACCTGGTGGATCGAGCGAGGTGGCAAGCAATCAGTCGTCAAGATCCCGACCGGGGACTACAAACTGAGTTGGGTGAACCGGGAGGTGGAAGGACTCAAGCGCGGCGCATGCGACAACCTTGTGCGCGTCGAGAGCGTCGAGCAGGTCACGTTCAGCATCGGCAAGCGGGTCGTGATCACATTCGAATACATCGGCGGACTGGTCATCGACGAGGCGATCCGGACCGAGCGGTGGCCATCGCCGGATCAGGTCCGGGAACTCCTGCGCGGGGTGTTGTCCGGGCTGGCCGTACTCCACGGCCATGACGCGGTCCATCGCGATATAAAACCGGCAAACTTGGCCCTTCGAGATGGAGACTGGTCTCGGCCGGTGATCCTCGATCTCGGACTGGCCCGGCTTCTCGACGTGGAGGAGATCACCAAGTACCCGGCCGTCCTCGGCACCAAGGAGTTCATGGCGCCCGAAGTCATTCAAGGAGCACGAGCCCAGAAGGGGACCGACCTATGGTCGCTTGGGATCGTTACCTTCATTCTGTTGACTCACGAACATCCGTTCTACGGTGGACACGACGACCGGGTCAACGATTTCGAGGCGCTCGAGCGAATCGAGGCTGGTCCACCGGACCTGGGTGTTCACATCCCGACGGACATGTGCGGCCTGGTCAGGCGTTGGTTGGCCGTCGATCCCGACGAGCGCGGAACGGCCGTCGAAGGGATTGCCGCGCTGAACGTCGCAACCTGAGATCGCGTGCAGCATGAGTCGACCCGAGCGCCGAGGACCCCCCCCTATGAGGGGCGCGCCCTCTCACCTCGCCTCGAATGGTGCGCGAACCCGTAGGCCGCCCCGATCGGGAACGGCGGTGGTGCCACCATCTCAAGCGGCTGCAGGTGGAGCGCCGCCCGCCAGTCGTTGGTGCTCGTCGGGCCAACCTGGGGCACTGTCCAGGGGTGGTCGACGAATTGACGATGGACCTCACCGACGCCAGGCGCCGCGGAGGAATGACCGATCAGCAGTTCAGCGATCACCTGAACCTCCTCGAGCTCGCCGGCCCATCGATCCGATGCCTGAGTTTCCCTCAGCAGCACATTGTGGGGCGCGACCTCCATGCTCGCCAGGCGGCATTCCTCACGAAAGAGGCCATGCATGTGCCGCGCGGATCCGACGAGCCAAGCCAAGTAGGCAGCGAAGTCGGCCGGAAGGTCCGTCGCCTTGAGCCAGTCCAGAAGTTCGACAAAGGCTGGCTCCCAGTGCGCAGTGGTCGCCGCCGCTGCTGATCCCTTGCTTGGATCCGACCCTAGAAGAATGCGGCAGTTGTCGGTCTGCTCGATCAGGGCCGCTCTCAATATTCGACGCGCGCCGGCATCGTTCGCCTCCTTGGCGCGCTCGGCTTCGCCTGCGCGAGCGGCATCGTCTGCTGCTCGACTCTTCTCCATCTCGCGGACCATGTCGCGCGTCGCTCGAACGTAGAGGGTAGTCAGGATCACGAGAACGGCGGCGGCGGTCGCGGCGAGCGCTGAAGCGATCGCCTGGGTTCGGGCAACTGTCCGGTCATCCGACCCGAGGACGATGGCCATCAGCAACGCGAGAAGGACGAGCATCGCGGCGGCGCACAACGCGAGGCTCGGCTTGAACCCGCGGATGGCCGATCCTGCTCGGCTCCTTACATTCTTCATCGCCTTTGACTCCTTGTTTACCGGTGCGCCGACTGGCTGGTGCCTCGCTGGTCTGGTCGAAGACCTCGCCGATCATGGCCCGCCCGAGGGCACGGGGGCAGGCCGACCAATTCCCCGCGGCCGACGGTGGCGATCCCGATCGCATCGCCGTGCGATTAGGTGGGATGAGCGACATGGGAGCC
>JANYAG010000325.1 GCA_025361465.1 Gemmatimonadota bacterium | reverse complement strand
CCAGCGGCGTCACCCTGCCCCGCCGGTCGAGCCCGACCCGGGTCTGGGTGTAGAAGACCGGGCCACGCGAGGTCGCCTTGATCAGGATGGCGATCAGGAGCCAGAGCGGAGCGGTGATCATCAGGCCCACCAGCGCCACCAGGACGTTGAGGTACCTGATCGCCCGGTCGCCCCGCGTACGGGTGAGGGCCTCAGCCGGTACCGCCTCCGTCAGGTCTGACGATCGGCTGCGTGCGGCGCTAGGCACTTTGGCTTGGGCCATGGTCGAGGTCAACGGAATCGGCATGGGTCGATCAATGGAAGATCTGGATTCCGAGCCAGACCAGCCCGCCGACGGCTCCGGCCACTCCGAGGACCTTCGCGAACACCGAGGAACTGGATTTGGCCGCGACCTTGATCTCGTCACCAGCCTGCAGGTTCAGCTCGTCAAGCGTCTTTGCCGTGGCCAGTGCGGCTTTGAATGCCCGAGCATCGACGATCACCTTTTCGCCCCGGAGGATGGTCGATTTTTCGAAGCGCGAGCTGTTCGATACCCCGCCCCCGACGGAAGGGTTCATCAGCACGTCGGTCAGTGGCATCCCGGCGGCGACGTTGAAGAAGCCGACCCTCGATACGGCCCCTGAGAGCTGGATCCGCATCGAGGTGGTGACCCGCACGTTGGGCTCGCGGAGGTACTTCTTCAACTCCGTCGTGACGTACTGCTCGAGTTCTGATCGCAGCACCCCCTTGACCGGGATTTCGATGGTACCGGCCAGAAGCAGCGTGCGGGTCGGGGAGACGACATACGCCTTGCTCAGCGACTCATAGTCGATGACGGCGATGAGCACCGGGTCGCCGGTGTGCAGGTCGCCATCGACCAGGCGTTGGCGGATGGCGTCGGCCTCGGCGCGCTTCGAGTCCCGAAAAGCCGCGCTGTAGCCACCCGACTTCAGCAGCCGGTCGATTGAGTCGAGGGTCGCGGTCAGTTCTGACCGCGTGACCAGCGAGCGCTGCGAACTGGCCAGCATCGCGGCAGGATTTTGCTGTGCGGGTGCAGGCCCGGTAGCGAGGATCAGCGTAAACGGGACCAAGGCGATCAGCCAACGCGAGCGAAACGTCACGAGAAATCTCCAGATGTTAGAACCACCCCTGCAACCGTCGCTCTTCACTCGCACATCTCGTGCTCAGGCCCCTCGCCCGAAGGCGGCCCTCGCATCTCCTGTTGATGCATGAACTTAAGCAAGATCCTCGCCAACGCTGTCGCACCGATGCAGCGAGTGGTGTTGCAGGAATCCACCGACATGCCTTCCCAGCGCAACGGTGATCCCCTCCCTCGGAGATCGAACTCATAAGGGCTACCTGGTCAATATCTACGGCAGAAAGCTTGCATCTTCCGGCGACTGGGTCGGTCGCCACATGGCTCAATCTGGCCATCATGAAGTGGCTCAAGTTGTTGTGTAACAAACACTTCGCAGAATTCTTCTGTTTCTCTTGCTTCGGCGGAGCCAGGAAATGTTGCTGGTGCAAGGTCACAAGAGTGTGGGGTTTGTGCTACGGTCCGGTTCTGATCGCAATTTTCCCGACCTCATCTGGGGCGCAAAATGACCTTTGGGGCGCCCGAGTCGCCGAACGAGAGTCCGCTGGTCCTGATTGCGAATGACCAGGAGTGGACCGCCCGGGCGATTGAGAGCATTCTCGCCGCCAAGGGCTACCGGGTGCTGCGGACCTTCACCGCGGGGGAGACCCTCAAGTTGGCGCGGGTGGTCGATCCCGATCTGGTGATTCTCGACCAGCAACTCCCGGACTTTTCGGGCGTCGAGGTATGCCGCCAACTGCGAGCCGACGAGCGCTTTGGGGCAGCCCTCCCGATCATCGTGACGACGGCAGGTCCGTCAGGACGGCAGCAGCGTCTGGCCGCCAATGAGGCAGGCGCGTGGGAGTTCTTCGGGCAACCGCTCGATGCCGAAGCGTTGCTGCACAAGATCTCTGTCTACCTCGCCTCGTACCTCGAGGTGCAACGACTGCGCCGCGGGGCGCTGATCGACGATGTAACCGGGTTGTACAGTCGCGCAGGCCTCTCCCGTCGCGCCACTGAGATCATCAGCGAAGCGCGGCGTGCGGGGACACCCGTCACCTGCGTCGGCTGGTCGTTGTCCCAGGCTCTCGAAGACAGCAGTCTTGGTCGCACCGCGTCCGCGCTCCGCGTCCATGGCCGGGCGGCCGATGCATACGGCCGGCTTTCCGCCGGTGATTTTGCCGTGGTGGCTCCCAATACCGCAGCGAGTGGAGCTGAGCGCCTCGCCGAGCGGTTCCAGGAGATCTTCCTACGCCAGTCAGCCACTGGGGCGGGCACGGTGCGGAGCACCATTGTCACGCTCGATGATCCGGCCGAGTTGCTTGCCGATGGCGATCAGTTGCTCGATCGACTGGCCCACGCGCTCGCGGCCTGACGTCGCTGGTATCCAGTGAGCAATGCGGGCCCGAGTCGTCCATTCGACTCGGGCCCGCATGGCATGGTGCTCCGGCGCGCGTCTACTCCGACTTTCCCTTGCCGAGTGCCGGCTTCTCCTTCTCCTCATCGGCCGCGCCGTAGCCATAGCTGTACGAGTAGTACTTGTACTCGTTCATCGAGGCGCGGACATCGTTGAGGATCGCTCCCACCATGCGGATCGGCAGCTGGTCAACGATCTGCAGCTTCGCCTCGGCCAGGTCGCGCTCAGTGGCTCCTGCCCGCATCACCAGCAGGAGGTTGCCGGTCAGGGTCGCGAGGACGAACGGATCGATCCCCGCGCCGAGCGGCGGAGAATCGATGATCATCACGTCGTATTGCGACCGCATCGACGTGACCAGCTCGCGCATCATGCTGCCACCGAGCAGTTCCGGTGCATTGCGCTTCCGGCTCCCCCCGGTGATCAGGGTGAGCTGGGGATGTGACGTTTGCCGGCGCAGGTTCACCAGCGGGATCTCCCCAGTCAGGTAATCGAGCAGGCCGGGGCGGCGCTCTGCACCAAAGGTGCGGTGGAGTTCGCCACGGCGAGTATCCCCATCAATCAGCAGGGTGCGGTATCCCGCCTCGGCGAACGAGAGCGCCAGGTTCGAGGAGACCAGCGACTTGCCGTCACCCGGTGATGGGCTCGAGATCGTCAAGGTGACCGGTCCGCCCACGTCCACCGTGTGCGACAGGTTGAGCCGGATGGTGCGGAACGCCTCAATCACCTGGGCGGCTTCCTCTGCCGTCGGCGCCGATCCCCTGGCGCGGGAGAGTTCCGGAACCACGCCCAGAATGGTCAGGCCGAGGCCACCGGTGATCTGGTCGGCGTAACGGACTCGCTTGTCGGTCAGGTCGAGGAGAAGCGCCAGCAGCAGGCCGACTCCCAAACCGCCCGCCAAGCCCAAGCCGACAAGGACAGACTTCCGATTCTTGCTGGGCTTCAGAGGCGCTTCGGCGGGGTCGTAAATCTCGACATCAGCGATCGTGCCGGCTTCACCCAACTTGTTCTGCGTCAGGCGGTTCTGGACCATGTCCACCACCTTGGCCGCTGCTTCCTTTTCGCGGGTGAGGCGGTCTTCGGTGATAGTCCGTTCCGGAATGCCCTGAAGCTCCTGGGCTCCTCCTGTGATGGCAGAATCGGTCCGGGCGATCTCGGTGTCGAGGCGCCGCAACACGACGGCCGAGTACTTGGGCAGCACCGTGTCTCGCAGCTGGACTATGCGCGCGATCTGCTTGCGATTCTCCGGAAAGGTGTCCAGATACGTCTTCTGCAGGTCACGGAGCTTGGCTTGTGCCGATTGCATCTCGGCAATGACGCCCTTCATGTCCGGCGAACTGGCGACCGCCGGAATGTTCATCAGGTCGTCAACGATCGGCTGTCCCCCCTTCGCCTTTTGCATCGCACTGGCCAGATCCTCGCGCTGCCGCCTGAGCTCGACCACTTGGTCGCGCTGGCCGATCAGGGTGGCGAACCCTTGCGGCGATGTTTGTGAGAGGCCCGGAGCGGCCGGGAGGAATTCACGCGGTTTGGTGATGGTCTTGACCTTGTAGCTCTGCAACGCCCCTTCGGCCGCCCGGAGCGCAGTAGTTGCCTGCGTCATCTGCGAATCGAGCGTCGCCGCTTCGAGGGTCAGATTCTTGCGCTTCTGCGAACTCGCTTCATCGACAAACCGCTTCATGAGGCTATTGAGCGTTCCCGCGGCTTCTTGTGCGTCTGCAGCACTGTACTTCAAGGTCATGAAGCGCGCGGCGCGAGGGGCTACCGTGACCGCGAGGTTCTCGCGGATCTGGTCGGCCGCCTCACGAGTGGTCTGCATGTCGAAGGAGAATGAGGCTCCGTACCAGCGCTTTTCGATGGTCGGCAGCCAGCGGAAGCCGAAGCGACGGCCGACGCTGTCGCCGACCGCGCCGGACTCCTTGGCTCTGGTTCCCTCATGCTGCAGGTCCCAGGTCTGGCCGTCCTTGCTGATCTGGAGCTGGTAGGACCCGGGCAGGTACCGCTGCGCGTCGATGGCAAAGCCGTTGAAGAGTGCCTTGTCTGGCCCGCTTGGTCCGGGTGCGGGGAGCGGGGCACCGACTGTCTTTGGTCCGATGATATAGAGGCGGCGTGCCTCGGCCACTGGCTGAATGATCTTGTAGCTAAGAAAGTTTTCCTTCCACTGG
>JANYAG010000296.1 GCA_025361465.1 Gemmatimonadota bacterium | reverse complement strand
TGAAGACGCTGACGGTGATCCATGACGCCGTCGAGATGGTGGCCAAGCGCAGCGGCACCCGCCTCGACATGGACTCGCTGACCCTCGACGATCCGGTGGTCTACGACATGCTCCGCCGCGGGCGCACCGCCGGCGTCTTCCAGTTCGAATCGCCGCTGGCCACCGACACGCTGCGCAACATGAAGTGCGACCGCTTCGACGACCTGGTCGCGGCCAACGCCCTGCTGCGCCCGGGGCCGCTCGACGCCGGCATGCACCTCGTGTTCATCAAGCGGAAGCTCGGCCAGGAAGCCGTCACCTATCCGCATCCGAGCCTGGTTCCGATCCTCGAGTCGACCTACGGCGTCATCACCTATCAGGAACAGGTGATGCGGATCGCCAACATCATGGCGGGCTTCACGCTCGCCGAAGCCGACGTGCTCCGCAAGGCGGTGGGCAAGAAGGACGCCGAGCTGATCAAGCGCGAGCTGGGGAAGTTCGTCACCCGCGGCCTGGCCCTCGGGCATGCCCGGAAGCTGCTCGACGAACTCGCCGGACAGATCGAGACCTTCGGCCGCTACGGCTTCAACAAGTCGCACTCGGTCGCCTACTCGGTGCTCTCCTACCAGACCGCCTGGCTCAAGACCCACCATCCGGCCGAGTTCATGGCGGCGCTGCTGTCGAGCGAAATCGGCTCGACCGACAAGGTGGTGCAGTACATCAACGAGGCGCGCGAGCTCGGCCTCGAGGTGCTGCCGCCCGATGTCACCGAGAGCGGCTTCAAGTTCACCGTCGTGAGCGATCGCCGGATCCGTTTCGGCCTGGGTGCCGCGCGCAACGTCGGCGCCGGCGCGATCGAGTCGATCATCACGGCCCGCACCGAGAAGCCGTTCACCTCGTTCGCGGATTTCGTCCACCGGATCGACACCCGGCTCTGCAACAAGCGGGTGATCGAGTCGCTGGTGAGCTCCGGCGCGTGCGACGCCCTCGGCGGCCATCGCGCCCAGCTGATTGCCGCGATCGACCAGGCGCTCGGCGAGGCGCAGCTGCATCAGGCCGAACTGGCGGCGGGCCAGGTCTCGCTCTTCGGCGGATCAGTCACCACCGCGCCCGCCGGACACCCGCTGCCGGAGGTGGCCACGTGGACCGAGGCGGAGCGGCTGGCCAAGGAGAAGGAGATCATCGGCTTCTTCATCTCCGGCCACCCGCTCGATCGCTACCGCTCGCTGGTGCAGCTCCTCGGCACCCGCACCACCGCATCGCTGGGGGCGTGGAGCGAGCACCCGGTGGCGATCGCGACGCTGGTCACGGCGGTCAAGCGACAGATTTCCAAGAAGACCGGGAAGGAGTACGCCCGGATCACCCTGGAGGACTTCCACGGCACCGCCGAGGCGATCGTCTTCCCCGATGCGTGGGCCAAGCTCAATCAGGCGATCATCCCGGATGCCGCCACCCTGCTCACCGGCGGCTATTCGGCGCGCGACCGCTCGGAGGATCAGGCGCCCTTCATCATCGAGGCCGCCCGGACGCTGGCCGAGCTCGAGGCCTCCGGCGAGCTCGGGATCGCGATCGGCTGGAATGGGTCCACCCCACCCAGTCCGGAGGCGCTTCAGGCCGCCTCGCGGCTCTGCGAGGCCCACCCCGGTCCGGTCTCGCTCTATATTGATTGGTCGGACGGGAGCGGACCGGCGGCACGCCTGCGCTCTCGCCGGCTTCGAGTGGATCCCAGGGAAGAGATGCTGGCGGCGCTTCGGGACATGTTCGGGAGCGACGCTGTGACTTTGATTCGGGCGGGGTAATCCCAGATGGCCGTCGCCTATACGCTGGAATTCGAGAAACCGCTCGGCGAGCTCGAGCGGCAGATCGATGAACTGAAGCGCATCGCCGGAGACCAGGACCTCGACGTGGCCGGAGAGATCCTGACGCTCGAGGAGAAGCTCGTCACCATGCGCAGCGAGATCTACCTGGGCCTCACCCCGATGCAGCGGGTGATGGTGGCGCGCCATCCCCGGCGGCCGTACACGCTCGACTACCTCTCCTCGATCTTCACCGACTTCATCGAACTGCACGGCGACCGGCTCTTCCGCGACGATCCCGCGATCGTCGGTGGCTGGGCGCGGCTGGCGGGGCAATCGGTGATGGTGATCGGCCACCAGAAGGGGCGCGACACCAAGGAGAACCTCAAGCGCAACTTCGGGATGCCGCATCCTGAAGGCTATCGCAAGGCGCTTCGGCTGATGCAACTCGCCGCGCGCTTCGAGGCACCGATTGTGACATTGATCGACACGCCGGGCGCCTACCCCGGCCTGGGCGCCGAGGAGCGCGGCCAGTCCGAAGCGCTGGCGCGCAACATCCTCGAGATGTCGGTGCTGCCGACCCCGATCATTTCGGTGGTCATCGGCGAGGGCGGCTCGGGTGGCGCGCTGGCGCTCGGCGTCTCCGACCGGATCCTGATGTTCGAGAACTCGGTCTATTCGGTGATTTCACCCGAGGGATGCGCTGCGATCCTCTGGAAAGATGCCACCCTGCGCGAACGTGCGGCCGAAGCCCTCTGCCTCACGCCCAACGACCTGGTGCGCCTCGGCATCGTCGACGAGATCATCGCCGAGCCGGTGGGGGGCGCGCACTTCGATCCGGACGCGGCCGGCGAATCGCTGCGCACGGCCCTGATCAAGCAGCTCACCGAGTTGCGCCGGATGCGCACCGAGAAGCTGCTCAAGCGCCGCCAGGAGAAGTACGCGGCCATGGGCGCCTACGCGGACGCTTGATGCCACAAACCATTGAAGTCCGCTTCAAGGGGAACCGTCGCGGTTTCTACGACTGGCTCGACGCCGACGCCCCGCTCCGCCTGAACGAGCCCGTCCTCGTCGAGGCGGAGCGCGGCCTTGATTTCGGCTACGTCAACACCACCGGAGAAGCCGCGCTGGCGAAGTGCGGCGGCTGCGACTCATGTGGCGTGCCGGATCCGGCGGGGACAGTCGTTGAACTTGACGCCGAGCAGAGTGAAGAAGGAGAAGGGAGAAGCGAGACGCGAGAAGCGAGTGGCGAAGAAGGAGAAGGGAGAAGCGAGAAGGGAGAAGCAAGAAGCGCGGTGGCGCCTGAGGTCCCGGCGCCCAAGCCAAAGGCCCCGCGGCCCAAGGTCGCTCGGCGCGCGAGCGCGGAGGAGATCAACCAGCACAAGGAGATCCGCCGCGAGGAGGACGAGGTCCGCCGCAAGGTCGTCGAGCGGGTCAAGAGCTACGAGCTCGGTATGCGCATCTCCGATGCCGAATGGCAATGGGACCGCAACCGGCTGACGCTCTACTTCACCGCCGAACGACGCGTGGATTTTCGCAAGCTGGTGCGCGAACTGGCCAGCGCCTTCCGCACGCGGATCGAGTTGCGCCAGATCGGTGTGCGCGATGAGGCCGCCCGCCTCGGCGGTATCGGCCGCTGCGGTCGCGAGTTCTGCTGCAGCACCTGGCTCACGGAACCCGGACCGGTGAACCTGGCCCTCGCCAAGGACCAGCATCTCTCGCTCAATCCGTCGCAGATCTCCGGCGGCTGCGGCCGACTGCTCTGCTGCCTCCGCTACGAGCACGACTTCTACCTCGCCTCGCGCAAACGGTATCCCAAGGAAGGGAAGAACGTCCGCACCATGCTGGGACTCGAGAAGGTGATCGCCGTCGACATCTTCCGCGAGCGGGTCTCGCTGCGGAGCGAGGAGCATGGGCCGCGAACCATCCCGGTCCTCGACCTGCGCGACGAGATGGAGCGCGCCCCGGCGGCGGTCGAGCCAACCGGGCCCGCTGCGCCAACACCTCCAGCGGCACAGCCACCCCGCAATGGCCCACGCCGGCCACCCCGCGGCAATCGGCCGCCGAGGAGCAGCTCGTGAAGCCGTACTACCTCACCACCGCGATCGACTATTCCAACGGCGACCCGCACCTCGGCCATGCACTCGAGAAGGTCGGCGCCGACGCCATCGCCCGCTGGCACCGGTTGCGGGGCGAGCCGGTGCGCTTCCTGATGGGGATGGACGAGCACGCGCAGAAGGTGCTGCAGGCGGCCGAACAGGCGGGCGTGGCGCCACAGGTGTGGGTCGACCGGTTGAGCGAGCGCTTCGACTCGACCTGGAAGCGGCTGCACTGCTCGCACGATGACTGGATCCAGACCACCGAGCCGCGGCATGCCAAGGGCGTCGCGGCGCTGATCGAGCGGATCCGCGAGCGCCACCCCGACGCCTTCTATGACGGCGAGTACGAGGGGCTCTACTGCATCGGCTGCGAGGAGTTCAAGTCCGGCAGCCAGGTGGTCGAGATGCGCTGCATCGAGCATCCCTCGCGCGAGCTGGTGCCCACCAAGGAGCAGAACACCTTCTTCCGCCTCTCGGCGTGGCGCGATGCCGTGCTGGCGGCGATCCAGGCCGGGCAGTTCCGGGTCGAGCCGGCCATCCGTCGCAACGAAGTGCTGCGCGTCCTCGAGGACGGGCTGCTCGATATCTCGGTGTCGCGCTCGCGCCTGCCGTGGGGCGTTCCCTTCCCCGGCACCGCCGACCAGACCGTGTACGTCTGGTTCGAGGCGCTGATGAATTATCTCAGCGCCACCGGTTTTCCCGATGCCGGGTGGGACGAGATCTGGCCGGCCGACCTGCATGTCGTGGGCAAGGGAATCACCCGCTTCCACTGCGCCATCTGGCCGGCGATCCTGATGGCCGCCGGCTTGCCGCTGCCCCGGATGGTGTGGGCGCATGGCTATGTGCAATGGGGCGGTGCCAAGGTCAGCAAGTCCGAGGGCAATGCGGTTTCGCTCGACCTGGCGATCGATCGTCACGGGCCGGATGCGCTGCGCTGGTTCCTGCTGCGCGACGTCGGCTTCGAGAACGACGGCGACTTCACCTTCGAGCGCTTCGACGCGGTATACGACAGCGATCTGGCCAACGGCATCGGCAATCTCGCGTCGCGTTCGCTGGCGATGATCGAGAAGTACCGTGCGGGCGTGGTGCCAGGACTCCTCGGTCAGGAGTCGCTCGATGTCGCCGGCGAGAGCGCCGTGCACGCCTACAAGGCGGCGATGGCGGCGATCGATCTCAAGGTCGCAGCGCAGCAGATCGTGAACCTCGTCACCGAAGCCAACGGGTATATCACCACCAGTGCGCCGTGGGGACTGGCCAAGGCGGGCGATGATGCCCGGCTCGATGCCGTGCTCGCCGCGTTGGCGCACTGTCTGGTGCGACTCGCCGTGATGGCGTCACCGTTCATGCCGGAGAAGAGTCAGGCACTCTGGGCGGCGCTCGGGCAGGGTGGCACGCCCGAGGCGGCGTGGGCGATGGCGGCGGAACCGCGACTGGCAGGGGTCAAGGTGGCGAAACCGGAGAACCTCTTTCCGAAGCCACCCACGCCCTGACGCCCGGCCCGCGTCTCGC
>JANYAG010000272.1 GCA_025361465.1 Gemmatimonadota bacterium | reverse complement strand
CCCCCCCCCCACCACACAGCCGTGGTCAGAAGTTCACTTCAAGTCCAAACCGGAGCGAACGGCCACCGGTCACGAAAGGGTTGTTGGTGTTGTACGGCGCGAACGTCGAAATATTCCTGGCGGTGGCCGCGGCGGCTTTCTGCTCCGCCAAGGTGTAGAGTCCGTCGCCATTGCCGTTCCGCTGTTCCGACCGGATGTAGTAGTAGCAGGTCGGGGCGGTGGGCGTGGTGCCGTTCTTGAACTGGGCACAGCCGGCAATCGTGGTCGGCAGCTGCAGGTCCCCATTGGCCTGCCGAGTGCCGCTCTGGGTGCCGAAGAGGGCAAACGAAGCGGAGTCGGACGTCCAGAGCGTCGCCTGATAGGCGCCGTTGTTGATGGTCCCGGTGGACGCCCAGACGCGGGTGACGTTTTCGAGGTTCAGGATGTTCCGCGCGTCGAGATAGCCGGTCAAGTCCAGCTTGCCAACCCTGAAATCACGCGTGAAACGAGCATCGAACTGCTTGTACATCGGCAGCCGGTCGGCGTTGTAGCCGAAGACGGCAGGCAACGAGCCGCAGGTGTTGCCGCTGGTGACGCCCTGCGAGGCAAAGTCGGTCGGCTCACAACGCGTGTAGGAGGTGCCCGACGCCAGGCGGAAGGTGGTGTAGATGCCGGTCTTGTGCAGGATCTTGCCCAGCGTCGTGCCCTGCTTCCAGTCGGCCGGCAGCGAGATGTTGAACTGGCCCGTCAGGGTGTGCGGACGGGACGAGGAGACCGGCAGCGCCGCCAGGGGCGGTTCGGTGCTGGTGCCGAGAATCGCCTCGAAGAAGGAGATGTACGAGAACGGGTCGGTGCCGGTGTTCTTGACGCTGATGAAGCTGTACCCGAGCGTGCCATTCAGGTAATTGCCGATCCGGCGCTGCAGCGTGAGGTCAACGCCGCGCGAGTTGCCGAAGTCGGTGTTCTGGGCCAGATAGGTCCGGGTCGGTGCGCCGTTGAGCGGATCGATCGGGAAGGTGACCTTCACGGACGGGTTGGCCAGGTTGTCCTTGTTGTACACTGCGACGTCGAGCACCATGTCTTCGCTGAAGGCGTGGCGTGCCCCGAACTCGAACTGGATCGTCTTGCCGTAGTCGAGGTCAGCGCCCCAGCTCGAGCGGCTGTTGACGCCACCGCCATCGATGTCCGCGGTGGACTGGCGCAGCACGAGGCCGAAGTCCGGCGCCTGCACCATGTGGGCGTAGGAAAGCCGGAAGTTGGTCTTCTCGGTCACCGGGAAGGAGACCTGAATGTGCGGCGAGGTGTAGTTGTGGCTCGGATCCTGGACCAGCGCGCAGATGCTGCCGGCGTTCTGGGCCGCGGTCGAACCGACCTTGCAATAGAGCGAATCCGGGTTGAAGCCCGGGCGCGTCGCAATGCGCGGGTAATCGCGCCAGCGCCACGCCTTGGTCCAGAAGTAGTCGTAGCTCAGGCCGCCGACGAGCACCACGTCGCCAAGGTCGAGACGATCTTCGGCGAAGTAGTGCGAACGGACCGGCTTGACCATCAGGGTGTTCAGGCCGTTGGTGCTGCCCTGCATCGAGGCGATGTCGTAGTTGGTGAATTCGACACCGGCCTTGAGCCGGTTGTACTGGTCGACCTGGGCATCAAGATTGACCTTGCCGATCAGCCGGTTCTCGTGGTCGTAGCTGACCGCCATGTCGTTGCCACCACCACCGCCAGCTCCGACCGTGCCCAGAATGTCCGGCGGACCACCATTGAAGTTCGGCAGGCCACTGTACTGCGAGGTGTTGACCTTGTCCGTCAGGCCGATGCGCTTGGTGGTGTGATTGAACAGGACGTTGTAGATCAGCGTCGAATCGAGCGGGAAGGTCTTGGAGTCGAGCTCGAAGGCCAGCGGCTTGAGCAGGAAGCCCATGAACGGCGTCCGGGTTGCAGCCTCCGAGGCCACCGTGAGCGACCCGGCGTGATTGTTGTTCCACTGATACGAGAGGTACGCGTCGATCGAGATGTTCCGCGTGCTGCTCCTGGTCAGCGTCTGGGTCCAGTTCAGCGTCGCCACGTTCGAGAAGGAGGTGCTCGCCTGGGCGCGCCCATCCGACAAGGAGTTCCGGTTCTGCGTGCCGCTGGTGTTGTAGCTCAGCGCCATGCGTGACCCGGCGCCGAAGGTGTAGTTCAGCTTGCCGGCCAGGTAATACGTGCCCCCCGGATTGGTGGCGGTCCGGTTGGACGCACAGCTGTAGCCGTAGTTGTTGCGGATGTCCGGATTCGATGCGTTGGCCACGAAGGAGAAGTTGTTGCAGTCCCCCTTGGTGACGGCGAACTTGTACACGTTCACGTCCACGCTGTCGGAGCGGACGCTGCCAAATTGCCGGCCGAGGCGGAAGGTGGTGTCCACCCCGACCCTGGTGAACTGCGGCACATTCCAGCCGCCGTAGCCACCGCTCTGTGACTGCGACCCTTCAATCTTCGCCGAGGCGAAGAAGGTAAAGTTCTTGGTGATCGGCCCGCCGACGGAGCCCTGGAACATGTTGAAGTTGTAGCCGTAGCGACCGGGGAAGTTGTTGGTCTCGTAGTTCAGCATGCCGGTGTACTTCGAGCCGCCGGTCTTCGTGGTGATGTTGATGATACCGCCCTGCGCGTTGCCGAACTCTGACGACGAGGCGCCGGTCGTGATCGAGGCGTCTTCGAAGGCGCCAGTCGCGACACCGAGCGTCGACGACCCGCCGCTGCTGCCCGTCAGGGTCCGGAGACCCGCGCTCACCGGCACCCCGTCGAGGTAGGTGTTCTGCTCGTCCGTCCGGCTGCCGCGCACTGAGAGCGACGGCGAACAGCTGCTGGCCGAGGAGTTACAGACGCTGGCCGTGACGCCCGGCTGGAACGCGAAGGCCGCGCTCAAGCGGTCGACCGGCAACTTGTCCACCATGCCACCCGAAATCATCTGGCGGCTGGTGACCTGGTCGCGCGGCACCAGCGCGTTCTTCGCGGTGCCCTTCACCTCGATTTCGGCCACGTTCTGGGCCTTCTGCTCGAGCTTGAAGTCCTGCGTGATCGTATTGCCCGTGGCGATGCGCACCCCGCTGATGTTGTTCGGGTTGTACCCCGGGAACACCGCGCGCATCTCGACGAGGCCTGGTGGCACGTTGTTGATGAAGTAGTAGCCGCTGGCGTTCGTCGTGTTGTTGAATGCGGTGCCAACGATGTAGACCGTGGCATTCGCGATCGGCTTGTCCTGTGCGTCGCGGACCCGTCCTTCGACCTTACCGGTCGACTGGGCCGCGAGGACAGTGGCGCCGGCCACCAAGGCCACACCCACCAGTATCACACGGCGAGTAATGGCGTTCCAACGAGCGTGTGTCATAGCTCCGTCCTCCGAAGGCGTGAAACTGAAACTTCCGGCTCGGATACCGGACATCCTCTACTTGCAGGCCAGGATGCCGGGTTACGCAACGTCCCCTACGCGATGGGACGACGATGCAACTGCGCTGGTAGTACAACGGATCGTGGGGCAGCGGCCAGGCGGAGCACCCATGTGAGGCAGCGCGAACGCCGAGTACCTGCCGTTCCGGGTCGATTCAAAAGTGATGTCGTGACGATAGGAAATACCCGCTGACAGTGCCGGGATGGCTGAATATGCCCCCCACTATTGCGACTGTCAAGCGAACGTAACGAAGTGACTCCGATAGACTTCCACGCTAGGGAGTCACCAGGGTCGTCTGTGGTACATCGGGGGTGATAACCAACCCAGAAAGTCCCCAATACAGGTTGATCTCCGAACGCACCCCGAACTCCCCCGGGAGGTAGATCCCCGGCTCAACGGAGCACCCCGTCCCCGGCAGCATCGCCCGGTCGTCATGGGTCTCGTAATCGTCCAGGTGGGGGCCCGAGCCGTGGAGATCCCGGTCAATGCTGTGGCCGGTCCGGTGGACGAAAAACTCGCCAAACCCTGCCCGCTCAATGACTTGCCGAGCTGCCTGGTCACCCAGATAACCCAACACAGGCTCGCCTGACCGGCAGCGGGCCTGCATGGCGGCGATGGCGGCGTCACGGGCATCCCGCACCACCGACCAGACGTGCTGGACCCGTTCCGGCACCGCCATCCCCGAAAAGCCCATCCAGGTCTGGTCGGCAAAGACCGCCCCCTGACGCATACCGCCCCAGAGGTCAAGCAGGACCACCTGGTCGCGTTCGAGGGTCCGCTCAGAACCCGGCATCGGTTCATAGTGGGGGTTGGCCCCGTTCGGCCCGAATCCCACGATCGGTTTGGTGGTGAGGAACATCCCGGCCGCTTCCATCGCCGCCACCACTTCGCCCTGCAACCCGCATTCCGTCAGCCCTTGCCCGCCCCGGGTTACCGCACCGGCCAGCGCCTTGAGGGCGATATCGCGCAGCAGCTCGGCCGCCTGGACATGCTCCAACCGCTCCGCTTCGGACCAGGTCGCCGCGAACCGCGTCACCAGTTCGGCACTGGAGACAATCTTGACGTCCATGGACTGGAGCTTGTCGACCACACCCCAGGGAACCCGGTCGAGATACGGCACCGCGTTGCGGGCAGAGACTTCCATCGCGGCCGTCTTGCCAGCGAGGGTATCCCGGAGCGCGGCGTCCAGTTCGGCATGCCGGGCATAGGGGATGATCTTGCCATCGAACCCCGCGAACGGCTGCATTTCGATCTTATGGACAATCGCGGTGATCGGGCCGGTCCGCGGCACCCAGACAAAGACCCGTCGGGTGGCGAGGCTCCCGCCGGGGAGCAGCTGGGTGGCCACCGGGTTGCAGCCGTGGAAGTCGAACAGGAGCCAGCCGTCGGCACCGAGGCGATCCAGGCCTTCGGCCAGGAGATGGCGGTCGAGCGAAGCGAGAGCGGTCATTCGTACCCCCCAGCTGGCATGGCGCGCCAGCGACAGTTGCGGTCCTCGTGGGCGAGACATCTGTCATGCATCAGCGGCCCCTCGAAGGCGGCCACCAGGCGCAGCAGTTCGGCAAATGCTGTGGTGTAGAACTGGCAACCGACGCCGTCATCGCGCGCCTGCATCGCCAGGGAATCGGACATTTCGCAACACGCCAGCCCCTCGACGGCCCGGAGATCCGCCAGCAACCAGCGGCGGGCCAGGCCGCTTGCCGCCCGGAGTCCGAGCAGACCGCGCAGTCGGCCGGGCACCGTGGCCAGCATCGCCCGCATCAGCAATCCCTGCCGCCGGGCGGCGTAGCGACCGGCCCGCCGTCCGGCGTCGGCATACACCAGCGCGGCATCGGGTCGGCGGCCCACCAACCGAAACACCGCCACCGCTTCGTCGCCGGTCACCTCGCCACCATGGTTGGCCAACTGGCGGTAGCGGGCGGCCTGCGCCGCCACGGTGGGAGACAGCCCGAGGCGCTTGGCCGCGAGTTCGGCCTCGAGCGCACCAAGCCCGTCGTCCGGGGGGGTATCGATGTTCTGCACCGCCTCGAGCAGCGCGAGGGGAAGCAGGGCGGGCACGGCGTTGGTCATGCGGCGCGGAACGTAACGAATGCCCCGAGTGTTGAGAAGAGAAGGACGAGAAGCGCGAGGCGAGAAGCGAGAAGCGATGGGTGTGTTGGGTGGCGCGTGGTCACGTTTCCGGCGACTTTCCGGGATGACCAACTCCCCTGTTCCGGCGGGGTTCGAGCAGGAAGCCCTGCCGCACCTCGACACCCTGTATCGGGTGGCGTTGCGCCTGACCGGCGAAGCGGCCGCCGCCGAGGACCTGGTGCAGGAAACCATGCTGCGGGCGCTGCGGGCCTGGCGCTCGTTCCAGCCGGGCAGCAACGCCCGGGCCTGGCTGGTGACCATCCTGCGCAACCAGTTCATCAATGGCTGGCGTGCCCGGCGCCGCACTCCCGACGCGGTGACGTTCGACACGATTCCCGAACTTCCGGACGTCGGCGATCCGGACCCCGAGGGCCGGTTCTTCAGGGACCTGGTCGATGACGAGGTGCTCGCCGCCGTCGATGCGCTGCCAGAAGACTTCCGCGAGGTCCTCGTGCTGAGTGACATGGAAGGGTTGCCCTACGCCGAGATCGCCGTGGCGCTTGGCGTGCCGGTGGGGACGGTGAAATCGCGGCTCTTCCGCGCCCGCCGCATCCTGCAGGGCCGCCTGCGACGCTACGCCGAGGATACTGGATTGATCAAGCCGGGGGGAACGCTCGCATGAGCACCGCGCGCTGTGACTGCAAGCAGTTAGAGAAGGAACTCGACGCCTTCCATCGCGGCGACCTCTCCGACGACCAGACCGAGGCCCTCCGTCGGCATCTCGCCGAGTGTCGCCACTGCGCCTGCATCGAACGCCACGAACAGGCGTTCCTCGAGCGGTTGCGCACCATGGGCAAGACGGGCTGCTGCCCGGAAGCCCTCAAGGCCCGGGTCCTCAAGCAGTGCGCCGAGGAGGCCCGTGAAACCTGACGCGGCCCCGACCGACGTGCTGGTGATCGGCGGCGGCCCGGCAGGGAGTGCGACAGCGATCGGGCTGGCGCGGCAGGGACACCGGGTGCGGTTGCTCGATCGCGCGGTCTTTCCGCGCGAGAAGGCATGCTCGGAGTACATGAGCCCCGAGGCCGTGCGCCAGCTCGATGCCCTCGGCGTCCTCGCCACGCTCGACGCCATGCAGGGCACCCCCCTTGAAGGCACGCGCGTGACCGCGGCAGGCGGCAGCCGATTGGTGGGCCGGTTCGCGCTGGCCGGGGGTGCGCCCTTCCGGCCGACCGGCCTGGCGCTGCCGCGCCGTGACCTCGATGCCACGCTGTTGCGCGCCGCCGTGGCCGCCGGCACCGAGGTGATCGAAGGGACGCGCGTCACCGCCCTGCTCGAGCGCAACGGGATGATCGGTGGCGTCGTGGCCCGCGCCCACGATGGATCGGAGCAATGCTACCCTGCGCGGGTCGTCGTGGGCGCCGACGGGCTTGGCAGCGTGGTCGCGCGACGCGCCGGATTGCATCGTCGCGGCTGGCTTGCGCGCGTCGCATTCGTCGCGCATGTGCGGGATGTCGCCGGGATGGGGATGACGGCCGAGATGCACGTCGGCGCGGCAGGGTACGTCGGGCTGAATCCCCTGGGCGGCGGCCTGACCAACGTCGCCCTGGTGGTACCGGCCGAGGCGCTGCACCAGGTGCATGGCGATGTGGCCGGCTTCTTCGCGCAGCAGCTCGCCGCCATTCCCGGCGTGGCGGGGCGGGTCAGCCTGCAACGCATCGCGCGCGAGATCATGGTCACCGGTCCCTTCGATGCGATGTGCCGGCGCAGTGTCACGGATGGGCTGCTGCTGGTTGGGGATGCGGCGGATTTCTTCGATCCCTTCACCGGCGAAGGGATCTGTGCCGCACTCACCGGCGCCGCCCTCGCGACCGACACGCTGCATGAAGCGCTCGCACGGCCGGGACCCATCGACGCCCGGCGACTGGCGCCGTATCGCGCCGCGCGCCGCCGTACCTTTCTCGGCAAGTGGATCATCGAGCGCCTCATCGGACACGCGATGCGGTCGCCGCGACTCTTCGATCGCGCCGTGGCTCGACTTGAACGGCGCGGGATGGCCGACACGCTCATCGGGGTGACCGGCGATTTCCTCTCGCCATGGCGGGTGCTGAATCCGGTGTTCCTGACGCGGATGGTCTTCTGACCACCCGGAGGTTGGCGTGACGGTGACGACACTCGGTGTGTCATCGCTTGGCGTCGAGACGCTCGACGATCCGGCCAGCGATCCGGCGCTGGTCGCGCGGATGCTGCACGACATCAGCCGGGCCAACCGCTGGTTCGGCGGACGACACGCCACGCGTCATGCGTTGGCCCGATTGGTCGGTTTCGCTGATCGGGGAACGTCCCTCACGCTGTTCGACATCGGCACCGGCGCGGGCGACCTGCCCCTGGACGCCGTGCGCTGGGCCGCGCGCCGCGGTGTCACCGTGCATCCGATCGGCCTGGAGCGCATTCCGGCGGCGGCGCGCGTTGCCCACCACGCCGGGGTGCCCACCATGCTCGGCTGCGCCGGTGCCCTGCCGTTACGGAGCAGGAGTGTCGACCTCGTGCTGGTCAGCCAGGTCGCCCATCACCTCGATTCCGCCAGCGCCACTCGGCTGTTCACGGACTGTTCCCGGATTGCGCGACGCGGTGTGATCATCGCCGACCTGCGACCGTCCCTGCTCGCCGCGTTCGGTTATCGCCTCGGCGGGGCGTTGCTCGGCTTGCACCAGACCACCATTGACGACGGCGTGCTCTCGCTCGCGCGCGGCTTCACGCCCGCGGCGCTCGAGTCCCTCTGTGTCGGAGTGGGCGGCGGCCCCGTCTCCATTGCTCGACTGCCCTTTGCGCGGATCGTGGCGTGGTGGCGGACCGACCAGTGATGCGCACGGTGGACCAGCTGGTGATGCACGCCACACCGGACGTGGTGTGGCCGCTGGCGACCGTGGTGGAACGGTGGCCGATGATCCTGCCCCACTATCGCTGGGTCACTCGCGTCGAGGGGACCGATGGCAGCGATGGCATTGTCGAGATGGCAGCATGGCGACCGTTCGGCGTGTTCAAGTGGCCGACCTGGTGGCGGTCGGCGATGACGGTCGACGCAGCCGCTCGGCAGGTGCGCTATCGCCACATCGCCGGAATGACGACCGGCATGGATGTGTTGTGGACCATCAAGTCCCATGGGGATGAATGGAGTGACGTGACGATCGTGCATACCTGGAATGGTCCGCCGTGGCCGGGGCTGCGCCGCATCGCCGCGGAATGGGTCATCGGTCCGGTCTTCGTGAAGGGGATCGCCGCGCGCACGCTTGCCGGCATCGCTCGCGCCGCCGAGCGCACGGCATGATGCGCCGCGTGGCCATCACCGGCCTCGGACTCGTCACGCCGATCGGCATCGGCCCCGACGAGGTCTGGGCGCGCCTCAAGGAAGCGCGGTCGGCGGTCGAAACCATCACCCGCTTCGATCCCACGCCGTTCCGCTCGCGGATCGCGGCCGAGATTCCGGACTTCGATCCGGTCGAGCGGCTCACGGCACGCCAGGCACGCCGCACCGATCGCTGCTCGCAACTCGGGCTCGCCGCGGCGCAGCTTGCCCTCGACGATGCCGACCTCGACCTCGCGGAACTCGCCCCCGATCGCGTCGGCGTGCTGATGGGCACCGCGCTGGGCGGGGTCGGTTTTGCCGAACAGGAGAACACCAAGTACGTCCACGGGGGGGTGCGCGACGTCGATCCGCTGCTCGCGCTGACGGTGTTCGGCGGCGCCCTCTCGTGCAACATCGCCATCGCCCACGGCATTTCCGGTGTCAACGCCACCAACGCGATGAGCTGTGCGTCCGGTACGCTGGCGATCGGCGACGCGTTCCGCACGGTGGCCCGGGGCGAGGCCGACGTGATGCTCGCCGGCGGCAGCGAGGCGCCGCTCTATCCCCTCTGCTACGGGGCGTTCTCGCTGATCCGCGCGATGAGCACGCGCAACGACGATCCGGGCACGGCGTCGCGACCGTTCGATCGCGGGCGCGACGGCTTCGTGATGGGCGAAGGCGCCGCCGTGCTGGTGATCGAGTCGCTCGACCGGGCCCGGTCGCGCGGCGCACCGATCTATGCCGAGATCGCCGGCTTCGGCCTCACCAATGACGCCTTCCACATGACCCAGCCGCGCCGTGACGGGCGCGAGGCCATTCGCGCGATGCGCCACGCGCTCGCCGAAGCCCACTGCGCTCCCCACGAAGTGGAGTGGATCTGCGCGCACGGTTCCTCGACGCCGCTCAACGATGACACCGAGGCCCGCGCCATCGGCGAGGTGTTCGGTGCGCATGCCGGCCGGGTGCCGGTGAGCGGCACCAAGGGCTGGCATGCGCATGCGCTGGGAGCCAGCGGCGCCATCGAGACGGCAATCGCCGCCCTGGTGATGACCCGCGGCTGGATTCCCCCGACACTCAATTGCGTCGAGCCCGATGCCGACCAGCGGCTGCAGCATGTCCCCGCGAGCGGCCTCGACCGGCGGCCCGCCGCCGTCCTGAAGAACTCGTTCGGCTTCGGCGGCTGCAACGCCACGCTCGTCCTGCGCGACGGATCGATGTAGATTCGGCGCGTCCCCCGCAGGCCCCACCATCTTTCCGACTCCTCGAGGAGGGCACCTTGTCGCTGTCTCTCTCGCGCCGCGCGATGGCCGAGCTGTTTGGCACCTTCCTGCTGGTCTTCTTCGGCTGCGGTGCCGTGATCATGGATCCGTTCCCCGGCGCCGGCTATCACGTCTTCGGCATCGCCGTCGTCCACGGCATCATCCTGTCGCTGGCCGTGACCATGACGATGGCCATTTCCGGCGGCGTCGTGAACCCGGCGCTGACCATCGGGCTCTGGTCGATCGGCAAGCTCAAGAGCAGTGATGCCGGCGTCTACTTCGGGGCGCAGATCGTGGGCGCCGTCGTCGCCGGGGTCCTGCTCAAGCTGGTGATGCCGAGCAACGTCGGCGCCCTGCGGAGCATCGCCTACGGCCTGCCGACCGTGTACAACTTGCTGACCCCCGGCCACGCGATCGTGATCGAGGCGATCCTCACCTTCGTGCTGATGTCGGCGGTCATGGCGACCGTGGTGTCGACCAAGGCGCCCAAGATCGGCGGCTTCGGCGTCGGCCTCACGCTGATCCCCGCGATCATGATCGGCGGTCCGCTCACCGGCGCGGCCCTCAATCCGGCGCGCGCCTTCGGACCAGCCATTGCCAGCGGTGACTGGACCGGACAGTTGATCTGGTGGATCGGGCCGATACTCGGCGCCGTGCTCGCCGCGCAGCTGTGGGGACGCTTCCTGTTGAAGGACGAGTAATTGTAGGTGACTGGTGAATGGTGAACGGTGCCTGGGGGCCTCAGTGCCCTTCCAGTCACCGTTCCCTTTTCACCGATCACCAATCACCAATCACCAGTCACCTTTTCTTATCGCTTCCCGCTCCTCCGCCACAAACTGATCGTGTAGCCGAGGAGGATGATGGTGGCGACGATGTACGCCGCGATCATGTACTTCCCATTATCAGGCATCGGCTCCCTCCTGGGCGGCGCGGCGCAGGCCGATGCCGTAGCGCGTGGTCACAAATCCGACATACAGCAGCGTGAAGACGGCGAACGACGCCAGCAGCGGCCGCAGCAGCACCCACGGCAGCGGTGACTTCCGCGGCGCCATCAGCACCGGTTCGGGGTGCTGCGAGTTGAACAGAAAGACCGTCAGGTGGATGAATGGCACCAGCAGCATCCCCATGACCCCCAGCACGGCGGAGAATCGCGCCCGCTCGGATGGATCGCGGATCGCCGATCGCAGCGCGAAGTAGCCGGCGAAGATCAGGTAGAGGAGGAGGGTGAAGGTGAGCCGTGGGTCCCACGCCCAGTAGGCGCCCCAGATCGTCCGGCCCCAGATCGGCCCGGTGGTGAGGATCACGGTGCCGAACACCATGCCCACCTCGGCAGAGGCCTCGGCGAAGATGTCGAGCCGTTGTTCCTTCAGCCAGAAGTACATCAGCCCGACCAGGCCCACCATCACGAAGGCACCCTCGGCGGCCCACGCCGACGGCGCATGGACGTAGAGAATCTTGAAGGCGAGGCCCTGCATCTGTTCCGGCGGGGTGTACTGGAAGACCATCAAATAAATGCCGGCGAGGAGCAGCAACGAGATGATGGTCAGGATGCGGCCCCGTCCGATGACGCGTTCCGCAGCAATGATGTCAGGGGTCATTCGTCCATCACCTTTGGAAAGAGCAGGGTGGCGACCGCCAGAAAGGACACGTCGTACAAGGCCAGCAATTTAAGCCAGCTCAAAATCTCCGTCACCGGACGCCCCTCGAACAAGCGGACGGTGCCCTGCGAGGCGAAAAAGAGCGGCGGGATCATGAACGGCAGCAGCAGCACCGGCAACAACAGCTCGGCGAAGCGCGTCCGGACCGTCATCGCCGAGAAAACCGTCCCCACCGCCGTGAAACCGACGGCGGCCAGGATGGCGAGCAGCAGCACCGTGATGAGTGCCGGCCGGAGCCCGACCCCGAAGAAGAGGATCCAGAGCGGGAAGGCGATCCCCTCGATCATCAGGACGAAGCCGAGATTGGCCAGCCACTTTCCCCAGAAGACCGCCGACCGCGAGACGGGAGCCAGCAGGATCCCGTCCAGCGCGCTGTTCTCCCGCTCGAGCAGAAACGCCCGGTTGAGGGCGACCACCACTGCCAGGGCGAGGGTGACCCAGAGCACGCTTGGCGCGAGGGTCGCCAGCGAGACGCCGCCGGTGTCCCGTGAGAAAACGAAGATCAGGAAGACCAGGGCGGCGAAGACCGTCGAGGTGAGCAAGGCGGTGCGCGTGCGCCACTCGATCCGGAGATCCTTGGCAGCGATGGCCAGGGCCGCTCGGAAGGTCTTCATGCGACCAGCAATCCGGCGTAGGTCGAGCGGAATGCCTCAAGCGCGGCGGGACGCGGTGTGTCGAGAACCACACAGCCGGCACGCAGGACCACGACCCGGGTCGCAATATCCCAGACCTCTGTGGGATCGTGCGTGACACACACCAGGGCCCGACCGCTATCGCGCTCTTTCCGGAGCCGCTCGCGCAAGGCCGAGGCGGCTGGTGCATCGAGGCCGGTGAAGGGCTCGTCGAGGAGCA
>JANYAG010000263.1 GCA_025361465.1 Gemmatimonadota bacterium | reverse complement strand
ACGACGTACTTCATCCCGGCGTCTTTCGCCGCCTTCGCCCACCGTTCAGGGTCGAACCGCACCGGATTGAAGGTCGTTTGCAGCGCCTCATACGCCTTCTTGTAGGCCGCGTAGTCCCCGATCGAGTCTCGCTGCGGGCTGCGGCACCAGCCTTCATCTTCGCTGCAGAGCGACCACGACTCGACGATCCCCCACTGCGAGTACGTCCCCCAGTGCATCAGCAGGCCGAGCTTGAGGTCCTGCCACTCGGCAATCCGCTGGCGTACCAGGGGATCGGCATCGGCAACGTAGTCCGGCGTTGTCCGCTGGGCGCGGAGTGGCGTCATGACCGCCGCAGGCCCCAGCAGCAGGGCGAGGCTGATCCGCCGGATCCGCTCGTACATCAGCACGTTCCTCGCAGGAATGTCACGGTTTCCGCAGTGCGGTGATCACGTCGGTGACGGCCTTTTGCGTCTCCGGGTATTTGAGTGTTGCAACAACGCGCTCGAGCCGGGACACGGCGAGACTCTGGTTGAGGCGTGCCAGGGTCTGCTGGAACTGCCGGACCGTCCAGCGACGCACGGCCGCGCGGGGATCATCGAGTCGTGCCGCCAGCAGGTCGAGTGCATGGGCATTGCCCCGACCGCTGAAGGTGGCCAGCACGTGCGCCGCGAACTCCTGCCGCCCAACCAGGTCATCCACCTGCGACAGCACCGAGGAATCGTTCAGCTGCAGTGTCGCCATCAACGCCGCGCCCTGGATGACGTCCTGGTAGGACGTCGTCCGCAGCGCCTGGGGCAGCAGGGCGCGTGCCTGCACGGAGTCCAGCTTGGCGAGTGCGGTCAACGCCGCCGCACGGACGCTGTAGCTCGAGTCCTTCCGAAATGCCGCCAGCGCTGCCGCGGCGGTCCCTTCGCCGCCGATCTGCGCCAGCGCATCGAACGCCGCCGTCCGGACCATGGCGGAGGTGTCGCGCGTCGCGGCCAGCAGGGCAGGACGAGCCCGATCGGGTGGCAACGCCGGGAGCGCCTCGATCGCCTGGGATCGGGTGAGGTAGTAGTCGGCGCCGGTGGCCGCCGCCGTGACGGCGGTGGCCGCGGCGACATCATCGGGATGGCGGGCGAGCTGATCGATCACCCAGGCGCGGTCCCAGAGGTTGGCGTCCTGGCGAAGTTGCGCCACGAGCCAGGCGACCGGTTGGTCGAAGTCGAGCGATTTCAGGATCCGGTTGCCGTCGTCGAAGATCACCATGGCCGGCTCCGCAGCCACGCTGTCGACCACCACTGTTTGCTCCCGGCGGGTCAACTCGAATCGCTGCGTCCGTTCCTTCCCGGCGAACGCCACCCGCACCGTCACCGGCATGCGGAAGGCCTGAGGGACGGAAAAGAGACGCCCGGTGCTGTCGACCTTGAAGGAGTCGACCTGGGTCTGCTTGACCGTGAGGGTCAGCCGCGCGCCGGGGGCATCGTACGACGCCGTCACGACGAACCGCGGATGGCCGGCACCATAGATCCATTCGTCCCAGAACCAGTCGAGGTTCTCACCCGTCGCGGCCAGCACGGCCTGCCGGAAGTCATCGCTGGTGGCCACGCCGAATGCGTGTCGCGAGAGGAAGGTGTGCACGGAGGCCCAGAAGCGCTCGGGGCCGAGGTAGTCCTTGAGCATCTGGATGACGAGAGCGCCCTTGGGATAGATGTTGTTCGACCCGAGGGAACCGAGCGGCATGGAGCGTCCGCGCTCGATCTGGACATACTGCGTGTACTCATCGAGGTAGTAATCCTGGGCGGCGTGGTCCCCGAGCTTCTCGTGCCAGTACTGTCCCGGCATGAACTCCGCGAAGCCCTCGTTGAGCCACATGTTGGCCCAGTTCACGGTGGTGACATAGTCGCCGAACCACTGATGGGCGAGTTCGTGCGGGATCAGGATGTACTGGTACCACGGCCGGTCGAGATAGGCGGTGGCGTCCGGGAGCCAGTCTACCAGGGTTGTCGCACTGACGTTCTCCATCCCGCCGAAGAAGTCGGCGACCGTCGTCTGGGCGTACTTCGCCCAGGGGTACCTGATGCCGGTGAGCTTCGAGTAGGTGCCGATCATGTCGGGCGTCACATGGAAGAGGCGCCAGGCCAGAGTGCTGTCTTCGTGGTAGGTGTAGTAGTCCACCGGCACGCCTTGCCAGGTGTCCTGAATCGTTGCGAGCGGCGCCACGATGAGCGACACCAGGTAGGTCGCCGACGGCGTCGCCTGGCTCCAGGTCATCGTTCGATTGGTGCCGGTGACCAGGTTGGACACCAGCCGGCCGTTCGAGATGGCGAGATGCTGCTTCGGCACCGTCGCCACGAGTTCCCAGGTCATCTTGTCGTTCGGAAAGTCGTAGGTCGGAAACCAGAAGTGATTGTCGTGATCCTCCCCCTGGCTCCAGATCTGATCGGGCCGGTGTGCCAGGCCGTCGTTGCGGATGAAGGTGAGTCCGTGACCACCCTCCACCTTGCCGCGGTACGCCACCGTGAAGACCAGTGTGTCGCCAAATCCCAGCGGCGTGCGCGGGGATACCACCAGGGTATCGCCGCGTCGTGCCGTGGCGAGTGTCGCTCCCGACCGATCGGTCACGCTGGTGTTGGCCAGTAGCGGGCCTTCGTCGAGCATCACGTCGGTGAGGCCGGCGCGCCGCGACACCAGGGTGGTCGTCACCATCCCGTCGAATGACGTCGAATCCCAGTTGAAACCGGAGACCACGATGCGCTGGTGGATCAGGTCATAGTCGTGGGAGCGGGTGTAGCTGTCGTTGGCCATCAATGCCGCGTTGGACCGGACCAGGGGCGTCTGGGCCAGCGCGGGTTGCGTCGCCACGGCGAAGAGGGCAAGAAGGTGCAGTCGGCGCATGACGAGTCTCAGGGGAGGGTGGGGAGTTGGATGACTGGTGGCGTGCCGCTGGCCGGCCGGGTGAACTGCTCTCCCGAGGCCGTGAAGCCGGGAACGAAACCTCCGTGGCTCAGGAAGAACCGGCCATCTTCAACCCCCATAAAGCGGTCGAGACGGCTGGCCTTGCCGGTCGGATCGTGACTGAAGGTAGCGACAGTCAATTCCTGCCAGCGACCATCGGCCAGGCGGATCCATTGGGAGCCAAAGAGTGCCTTGCGCCGCAGGTGGCCTGTCGCACCGCCAAAATTCTCGCTGAATGAGTAGAGCCGTTTTAGCCCGCCGCCATCCTTCGGTGCACGGAAGGATGCGATCAACATCCACTGCCGCTTTTCCGGATGGAACCAGTAGCCGCTGTAAATCGTGGAGTTGCCTTGGGGGGCGGCCGTAACGTAGAAGCGTTGCGTCGAGCCGGTCTTCCACGGGTATACCAGGTGCGAGTGCCCGCCGGTCCCCTCGTTGCCGAACACGCTGGCTTCGACACCCTCGCCCTTCGCCAGTAACTGAGTCTGATTCTCATCCGCGACGGTGCTGCGGTTAGTCGCCGTGCCGCCGTTCGCCGCGTCCCAGACCGAGAAGATGATTCGCCGCTCGGTTGCCGAATTGACCTGCATCCCGAAATAGCCGCGTGAGAATCCGGTGGCCA
>JANYAG010000229.1 GCA_025361465.1 Gemmatimonadota bacterium | reverse complement strand
ACGCGTATGGCCCGATCGCCGACAACGCCGGCGGCATCGCCGAGATGAGCCACTGCGGTCCCGAGGTCCGCCAGATCACCGACGGCCTCGACTCGCTCGGGAACACCACCGCTGCGATCGGGAAAGGCTTCGCGATCGGGTCGGCGGCACTGACGGCGCTGGCCCTCTTCTCCGCCTATGCCACCGCGGTCGTCCCCGAAGGACAAGTGCTCTCCCTCGACATCGTCAATCCGATGGTGGTGATCGGCCTCTTCATCGGTGGCGCAATTCCGATGGTGATCGCGTCCCTGACCATGACTGCCGTGGGCCGCGCGGCCGCCGGCATGGTGGAAGAGGTTCGCCGCCAGTTCCGCGAGATCAAGGGACTGATGGAAGGCACCGCCCTGCCCGACTCGGCGCGTTGTGTCGACATTTCGACCAAGGCCGCGCTGCGCGAAATGATCATCCCTGGGGTCCTCGCCGTCGTCGCCCCGGTGACCGTCGGCTCGCTGCTCGGCATCCAGGCGCTCGGTGGCATGCTCGCCGGGGCGACCCTGTCGGGCGTGCTGCTGGCGCTCTTCATGGCCAATGCCGGCGGCGCGTGGGACAACGCCAAGAAGTACATCGAAGGTGGGGCCCACGGCGGCAAGGGGTCGGATTCGCACAAGGCGGCCGTGGTCGGTGACACGGTGGGCGATCCGTTCAAGGACACCGCAGGGCCGGCGATGAACATCCTCATCAAGTTGATGAGCGTGGTGTCGCTGGTGCTTGCGCCGTGGTTCGCCGCGCAGGCCCGTTGAACATTCACCTGAGCACCGGGAGTCTCTAGTGGCGATGCAGCAGTACGCCATCCTCGTTCCGCTTCTTGGCGTCGCCGGCCTGCTGGCCGCGGCCGCCATGTACTTCTACCTCAAGCGGCAGCCCACCGGCAACGCCTTGATGCAGGAGATCTCCGGCCTGATCGAGGAGGGCGCCATGGCCTTCCTCCACCGGGAGTACCTGGTGCTTGGGCCGGTGATCCTCGCCGTCGCCCTGGCGCTGACCTGGGCGCTGGGCTGGCGGATCGGGGCCGCGTTCGTCTTCGGCGGCGTCTGCTCGATCGTCGCCGGCTTCGTCGGGATGAAGTCGGCAACGAAGTGCAACGTGCGGACCACCGAGGCGGCCCGAACGCACGGCCAGGCTCGCGCGCTCGAGATCGCCTTCGATGGCGGCGCCGTCATGGGACTCGCGGTGGCCTCGCTCGGGCTGCTCGGCCTGGGCGTGATCCTCAACATGTACATGAATTTCGCCAATCCAGGCGCGATCACGGCCCCGGAGTTCGTCGCCTTCGCCGAGATCATGAGCGGGTTCGCGATGGGTGCCTCGACCATCGCGCTCTTCGCCCGCATCGGCGGCGGCATCTACACCAAGGCGGCCGACGTCGGGGCCGACCTGGTCGGCAAGGTCGAGAAGGGGATCCCCGAAGACGACCCGCGCAACCCGGCGACCATTGCCGACAACGTCGGCGACAACGTCGGCGATGTGGCCGGCATGGGCGCCGACATCTATGAGTCGTACGTTGACGCAGTGGTCGCCGCCATCGCGATCGCAGCGACCAACGCCAACTTCCCGCTGACTTCCCGGCTCGACGCCATCGGCTTGCCGATTGCGCTGGCAGCCGCGGGGCTCGTCGCGTCCACCATCTCGATCATGTCGCTGCGATTCTTCCGCAGCGGCGCGCCCGCCACGGCCCTGCGGATCGTCCAGCTCTTCGGCGCGACGCTCTTCCTCGGGTTCGCGTGGGTCCTCGTCGGCAAGATGCCGGTCGCGGTCCCGACCAGTCCGGAATTCAGTCCCTTCTGGGCGATTACCGCCGGCACGGTCGCGGGCGTCCTGATCGGGATGATCACCGAGCACTTCACCGCCGGTGGCCCGGTCCATGAAATCGCCGACGCCTCGGAGTCAGGACCGGCGACCAACATCATCACCGGCCTTGCCGTCGGCATGCGATCGACGGTCTTCCCGCTGCTGGTGCTCGGCGGCGCCATCTACGTGGCCAAGTCCCACGCCGGGCTCTATGGCATCGCCCTCGCGGCGGTCGGCATGCTCGGCACCGTGGGCATCACCATGACGGTTGACGCGTACGGCCCGATCGCCGACAACGCCGGCGGCATCTCCCAGATGAGCCACCTGGGTCCGGAGGTTCGCAAGATCACCGACAAGCTCGATTCGCTCGGCAATACCACCGCGGCGATCGGCAAGGGTTTTGCGATTGGCTCGGCCGTGCTGACGGCGCTGGCGCTCTTCTCTGCGTACTCGACCGCCGCCAGCCTGGACGGCACGCCAATCCATCTCGAGCTCCTCGATCCGATGGTGGTCATCGGCTTCTTCATCGGCGGTACCACGCCGTTTGTGGTGGGCGCCCTGACGATGACCGCTGTTGGCCGCGCCGCCCAAGGGGTGGTGCATGAGGTCCGCCGCCAGTTCCACGAGATCACCGGACTCATGGAAGGAACGGCCAAGGCCGACTCGGCGCGTTGCGTCGACATCGCGACCAAGGCCGCATTGCGTGAGATGGTCGTGCCGGGTTTGCTGGCCGTCACCATGCCGGTTGCCGTCGGCGCGCTCCTTGGCGTCAAGGCACTCGGCGGCCTGCTCGCCGGCACCACGGTGAGCGGCGCGCTGCTCGCCCTGATGATGGCGAACGCCGGCGGGGCGTGGGACAATGCCAAGAAGTACATCGAGACCGGTGAGCACGGCGGCAAGGGCTCCAATCCGCACAAGGCTGCCGTCGTGGGCGACACGGTCGGCGACCCGTTCAAGGACACCTCGGGACCGGCCATTTCGATCCTGATCAAGGTCACGTGCGTCGTCGCCTTGGTGCTCGCGCAGTGGTTCGCCAGCATGGGGCGATAACCGCCCCGTGCTTTCGCTGGGCATCGTTGGCCTCCCCAATGTGGGGAAATCCACGCTCTTCAACGCGCTGACCTCTGCCGGGGCGCTGGTGGCGAACTATCCGTTCGCCACCATCGAGCCCAACACCGGCGTGGTCGAGGTCCCCGACCCCCGGCTGGCCGAGATCGCCAAGTTCGTCAATCCCGAACGCACGGTGCCAGCGGTGGTGCAGTTCGTTGACATCGCCGGCCTGGTGGCTGGAGCCAGTCAGGGCGAGGGACTTGGCAATCAGTTCCTCGCCAACATCCGCGAGGTCGACGCAGTGGTGCATGTGGTCCGCTGCTTCGTCGACGATGATATCCAGCACGTCATGGGCGACGTCTACCCGGTGCGCGACCGCAACGTGATCAATACCGAGCTCGCGTTGGCGGATCTTGCCTCGGTCGAGAAGCGCCTCGACAAGGCCCAGCGCGCGGCCAAGTCGAACGATCCCCAGGCGGTGCTCGAGAAGCGGCTGCTCGAGCGGCTGGTGGAGGCGCTCAGCGAGGGTCAGCTTGCCCGGACCGTGGTGCCCATCGAGGAGGAACGCCCGACGTACCACAGCTTCAACCTGCTCACCTCGAAGCCGGTGCTCTACGCCGCCAACGTGCACGAGGACGAACTGGCAACCGGCAACCCGGCCGTCGAGCGACTTCGCGCCGTGATCGCGGCCGAAGGGGAGCCAGCGGAGCTGGTGATCTTCTCGGCCAAGGTGGAAGCGGAACTCGCCGAGCTGCCGCCGGAAGACCGCGCCGCCTTCCTCGACTCGCTGGGAGTCCACGAATCGGGACTCGATCGGCTCGCCGCCGCCGCGTACCACCTGCTCGGCTTGCAGAGCTATTTCACGGCCGGCGAAAAGGAAGTGCGCGCGTGGACGATTCGGCGCGGCGCCAAGGGACCCGAAGCGGCCGGCGTGATCCACAGCGAGTCGAGGAAGGCGGCGCGGTCTTCCGGCGGCAGCTCGGCGAGTTCCGCTTCCACCTTGGCCGAGAAG
>JANYAG010000129.1 GCA_025361465.1 Gemmatimonadota bacterium | reverse complement strand
GGTCGTCGCGAGCATGCCGACCGCCGAGATCGCGATGCCGTAGAGGCCGGCGGCCCAGAAGGAGACATACACGGCGAGACAGATCATCAGCACGGGCAACAGGGTGGACATCATCCCCGTGGCGAGGCCGGCAATGATCGTGGTGGCCGGCCCGGTCTTGCTGGCCTCGGCGATGTCGCGCACCGGCGTGCCGCCGGTGTAATACTCGGTGATCACACCGATCGCCACACCGGCCACGCATCCCGCAACGACAGCGTAGAAGACGCCAAGGGGATCCCGCCCGGTGAGGTGGATCGGGAACTCCACGGCGAGGAAGTAGGCGGCCACGATCAGCAGTCCGGCGGCAATGAAGGTGGTCATGCGGAGGGCGGTCGCCGGGTTGGCCTTCTCGACGACTCGCATGGCGCCGATGCCGATCAGGGAGGCGGCCAGTCCGGCCACCGTCATCAGGATCGGGAGCGCCACGGCAGCCAGCCGATTCTCGAGCATGATGTCCGGGTGGGTGGCGGCGAGAGCGACGGTGGCGATGACCGCGCCGACGTAGCTCTCGAAGATGTCGGCGCCCATGCCGGCGACGTCGCCGACGTTATCGCCGACATTGTCGGCGATGGTGGCGGGGTTTCGCGGGTCGTCCTCGGGAATGCCTGCCTCGACCTTGCCGACCAGGTCGGCCCCGACATCGGCCGCCTTGGTGAAGATGCCGCCACCGACACGGGCGAACAGTGCGATCGACGAGGCACCCATCGCGAACCCGGCGATGACCTCGGAGTATTTCTTGAAGTCGTCCATGCTGAGGGCGGCGCTGGACTTGAGGACCAGGAAGGTGACGACGCCGATGCCGACCAGTCCGAGCGATGCCACCGCGAGGCCCATCACCGAACCGCCGCTGAAGGCGATCCGCAACGCCTTGGCCTGTCCGGATTCCTTGGCGGCGGCCGTGGTGCGCACATTCGCCTTGGTCGCCGCCTTCATGCCGAAGAGGCCGGCCAGGACCGAACAGCTGCCACCGAAGATGTATGCCAACCCGGTCCGGTACCCGACCGCCCAGGCGAGGAGTCCGGCCACCACGATGACGAAGGGGATCAGCACCGTGTATTCCCGGCGCAGGAAGGCCATCGCCCCGGTCTCGATCTGACTGGCCAGGGACCGCATCTCATCGGTGCCCGAAGACTGGGCCACGATGTAGCGGTAAATGACCATCGCCATTGCGAGCCCGGCGAGGCCAGCGATAGCAGCCAGCGGAGCGAAGTTCGTCACGTGCAACCCCTCAACGGTTGAAGTGGTTCATGGCGCGTTCGATTCCCTCGGCGATCCAGCATTCGACGGCGTCGGCCATCGGGTCGAGCAGGTCCCTGAGCACGACCACTTCGTCCGGCGCAAAGCGTCCCAGGACGAAATCCGCCAGGTCGTCGAACTCGGGCGGCTTCGGCCCGATCCCGATGCGGAGCCGGGGGTAGTCCTGGCGCCCCAGCGCCATCTCGATGCTCGACAGCCCGTTGTGCCCGCCGGCCGACCCGGCGCCCCGGAGCCGAAAGGTGCCGAGCGGCAGCGCGGCCTCGTCCACCAGGACCAGCAGGTCCTCGGCCGGATCGAACTCCGGGCCGCGGAGGCCGCGCAACGCATCGCCGCTGCGGTTCATGTAGGTCGTCGGTTTGGCGATACGAACCGGGACGCCCTGCAGCGTCCCTGAAGTGACCTGCGCCTGGTCGCCGCGTCGGAAGGGATTGAACCCCCACCGGGCGACGCAATGCTCTACCAGCATGAAGCCGGCGTTGTGGCGAGTGCGCTCGTACTCGGACCCGGGGTTCCCGAGTCCGACGATCACTTTGGCCACTACTCTTTGGCGGGTTCGGTCCCGGCCTCGCCTTCCTCGCCCTTGCCCTTCTTGATGACTTCCGGTTCATCGGTGGTCGGCGCCGCGACTTCGGCCACCACCTCTGCCCGGCTGATCACGACCGACACGATGGAGACCGAGCCATCATTCATGATCTCGCCCTTGAGCACCGAGATGTCGGAGACGTGGATCGCGTGGTTGACCACGAGGTTGGTGACATCGACCTCGATGTGGTCGGGGATGTCCGCCGGCAGCACCTTCAGGGTGATCCGGTGCAGGTGGTGATCGAGCACGCCGCCCTGATTGCGAACTCCCTCGGCGGTCCCGATGATGCGCACCGGCACCTCGACGATGATCGGCTCATTCTCGTGGACGGCGTAGAGGTCGAGGTGGATCACGTCGCTGCGGCGGACCGGGTTGCGCTGCACTTCGCGCAGCAGGGCCTGGACCGGCGCGCCGCCGTCGATGCACACATCGAGCAAGGCAGCTTCGCCGCCGATGGTCTCGAGCAGCCTGCCGATGGCGGTGAAATCAATGGTCAGCGAGCGGGTCGGGATGCCATGGCCGTAGATGGTCGCCGGCACCTTCCCGGCGCGGCGCAACGAGCGCGCGGCGCCTTTTCCAGTGTTCGCGCGCGATTCCGCGTCGAGCTTCACATGCTGCATGCTGCCTCCGTCCTGCGATTATTCGAACAGCGCGCTGACTGACTGCTCGCTATGAGTGTACCCGATGGCCTTGGCCAGCAGGCTCGACACCGACAGCACCTTCAGCTGCGGGAAGTGTCGGTCGGCCGGGATCGCGATGGTGTCGGTCACCGCGACTTCCTTCACGGGCGAATTCGACAGCCGCTCCACCGCCGGCCCCGACAACAGCGCATGCGTTGCGCAGATGTAGATGTCGTTCGCGCCCAGCTCCTTCAATGCAATGACCGCCTCGGTCATGGTGCCGCCGGTGTCGATCATGTCGTCGGGGATGAGGCAGTCCTTCCCCTCGACGTCCCCCACGACGTGCACGGCCTCGATCGTGTTGGCCGCGGCCCGCCGCTTGTCGATGATCGCCAGCGAGCCGTTGAGCCGCTTGGCGAACCCGCGTGCCATCTTGGCCGACCCCACATCAGCGGCCACGACGGCGAGGTTCTGCAGGTCCATCGCCCGGTAGTGGTTCACGAACACCGGCGCCGCATAGAGGTGATCGACCGGCAGGTCGAAGAACCCCTGCAACTGGTGCTGGTGAAAGTCGATCGCCAGGACCCGGTCGGCGCCTGCCGACGACACCATGTTCGCCATCAACTTCGCGCTGATCGCCACCCGCCCCTGGTCCTTGCGGTCCTGGCGGGCGTAGCCGAAATACGGAATCACCGCGGTGATTCGCGCGGCACTCGCCCGCCGAGCCGCATCCATCAGCAGCAGCAGCTCGAGCAGGTTCTCGGCCGGGGGGTTCGTGGGATTGATGATGTAGACGTCGCGACCGCGGACGTTCTCATCGATCCGGACGAAGATTTCCCCGTCGGCAAATCGCCGACTCGTCGCCCGGCAAAGCTGGGTATCCAGTTGCCGGGCAATCTCCTCGGCCAGCGGTCGATTGGCCGACCCGCTGAGGAGCATCAAGGGCTTCGAGACCATCGGCGAATCAGTCATAACGACAGCCCGGAAAGATAGTTACGTGGGGCGGGGGTGGGCAACCAGTTGGGGGGGGCTGGTGATTCCCCTTCGTGGATTCGAACCACGATTCGCAGCTCCAAAGGCTGCTGTCCTGCCATTGGACGAAAGGGGAGCAAGGCGGGAATATGGCCCCGGGACTCACCCCTCGGCTAGAGCCCTCAGGCCGAGGCGGTGGCGATCAGGCGACCGTGCCGGGAACCCAGCTGCATCGCGGCGTCGTCGCGGTCCTGTTGGTTGCGGTAGACGGCAAACAGGGTCGACCCCGACCCGGTCATCCGGCAGAGGATTGGCCGGGTGCGGGCCAGGGCATCAAACGCGGCGCGGACGGCGGGAAATCGGCCGAATATCACCGATTCGAAGTCGTTGCCTGCCAGCCGTGCCACGTCGCTCCAGCCCCGCAGGGCCTCGAGATCCAACGCCACCGCAGCCCGGATCCCGCTCTGCGCTCGCATCTCGTCGACCCACCGATAGGCCTCGGCGGTGGCCACGGGGGACTCAGGCACGACCAGCAGCACGGGAAGGGGAGGGAGCGGGGGCAGCCGGAGCATGCGTTGGCCCCGGCCCCAGGCCAGTGCCAGCGAGGCCTCACTCAGGAGGAAGGGAACGTCCGCCCCAAGCCGGTGGGCCATGTTGAACAGCTCGGCGCGGGGCACGGCGCCGTTGGCCAGCGCGTTGACGCCGAGCAGGGCGGCCGCCGCGTCACTTGAGCCACCCCCCAGTCCAGCGGCGGCGGGGATCCTCTTGGTGAGGTGCATCGCCACCCCGAAGCGTCGTCCGGTGGCGTCGAGCACCACCTCGGCCCCACGCCAGGCAAGGTTCCGCTCGACCGGGCCGACATCGGCGCCCTCAACGACGAGGGAGATGCCGGCATCGGTTCGCGTGATCGCCAAGGTGTCGTGCAGGGCCAGCCGGCAGAATAGCGTCTCGATCGCATGGTAGCCGGAGTCTTCCCGGGCGAGGACCCGCAGGAAGAGGTTCACCTTGGCGGGGCATTCGAGCGTGATGAGCGTCACGCCTCCGACTCCTCGACTTCATGCGCGGCCTTGATCCCGAACTTCGTGCGCACGATGGACCACGCGCCGAGCACCGTGATCGGAACAAAAGTCGTGATGTGGTAGGTCAGGCCGTAGGCGACGCCCTGATCCTTGCTGATGCCGTACAGCATCAGGGTGAGAAAGATCGGCAGTTCGAACCCGCCAGCGTATCCCGGTGCCTGGGGGGCGGCGATCCCGATCATCAGGGTGCCCTGAAGCAGCAGCGCACCAGAGAACGGGACATTGAAGCCGAACGCGGAGAAGGCCACGTAGAACGCGGCGGCGTTCACCAGCCAGATCACCAGCGTCCACCCGATCACCGGCAATGCGCGTCGCCAGTTACTGAGCGCGCTCACTCCGACCAGCAACCGATCGACGAAGTGGTGGATCTTCGCTCCCAGCGCGTTGTCGGGCAGCAGACGCTCGAGGAGGCGGAGCGCGAGCGCCCGCTGCCACGCAGCCACGATGGCCATTCCCAGCGCCGCCAGGCAGACTGCTCCGGTGGTGAGGGCGGCGGTCGACGAGACCGTTCCCGGAGGAAAGTCGGCGAGGAGCAGGCCGATCCCCATCAGCCCAAGGACCACGAGCGCATCGAGTACCCGTTCGACCGCCAGCGAGGAGAGCGCGGTCGGGAAGGAGACCCGGCCGAGGCGACTGATGGCTGCCACGCGCAGCAACTCTCCGGCGCGGAGCGGGAGCACGTTGTTGGCGGCGAATCCCATCGCGATCGCATGCCAGAGCGGGGCGATGGCGAGGGCCGTGTCATCGTCGTGCCGGAGCAACAGCCGCCAGCGCGGCACGCGGAGCGGGAAGGGCAGCGTGGCCAGCACGATCGCGAGCAGGAGCGGCGCGACCCGGACATGGCGCACCGTCGTCCAGACGCTCGCCCAGTCGGTGCCGCGAAAGGTGTACCAGATCAGTGCGGCAGAAATCGCCAGCCCGATCCCCAGCTGCAGCGCGCGCGCGCCGCGGCGCTCAGTGGTGGTCACGCGCCAGCGGAACGAGGTCGAGGAGTTCCGACAGATAGGGCCGGACCTGCTCGAGCGAGATCCCCGGCCCATCGAGCAGCGCGTGAATCTCGCGGCGGACTTCGTCGGCGCGTGCCCAGGCGGCGGCGCCGCGATAGACCAAGGCCTCCACCGGGACGATCCGCATCGCGATCAGGGCATCGAGCGACGGTGGCACTGGCCCTTCCTCGCGAGCCAAGGCAGCGCCGCGACCGTACGCCACCTCGAGTGGCGAGGGTTCGCCGGGCGCCACCGCGGGAATCGCCGGGGTGCCTGATTCCATCGGGAAGAGCGGCGCGATCGGGACGACCTGCTCGGCGACCTCGTCGAAATCGAGCGCGTCGATGTCCACCACGTCGGCGTCGAGTTCGTCCGACGGTGCCAGCGATTCGATTGGCACGACGTCGTCGATTGCGCGGGACTCCGCGTCGAACTCGAGCGAAGCAATCGGGACGACTCCTTCCGGCTCGCTCGGAGCTTCCGTGAAGTCGAGCGATGCGATCGGGATGACCTCCACCAGCTCGCTTGGGGGCTCGGCATAGTCGAGCGATGCAATCGGGACAACCTCGGCTGGCTCTGGTGTGGGTTGCGTGTCCCGCGGCGGCGGACTCGGGACGGCCGGCGTCATCACGCGCGGCGGTTCGGCCACTGGCGCCGGGATGATCGGGGCTCCGGGTCGCCGGTCGCCGAGCTCCACGGTGATCAGCCGGGCGGCGAGCAGGTCGCGCTGGCGCGAGAGCGCGGGGCCATCGTTGTTGCCGCCGGAGTCCACCAGGAACCGGCCACATTCGCGCAGCATCTTCACGAATTCATCGAGTTCCCGCACCGCGATCCCGTCACCGATGGCGGTCGTGATCGACTCGGCGAGTGGCGAGAGGAACCGCCCCGTGCCGCTGCGCGGTGGCATGGTCATCAGGGTGCGGTGCAGGATGAAGAGCCGCAAATCGCGCACCGCAACGGACGGAGCCTGCGACAACGCGTCGGCGGTCAGCAGCAGGTGGTCACCCACCGAGATCAACTCCACCGGCACCGG
>JANYAG010000120.1 GCA_025361465.1 Gemmatimonadota bacterium | reverse complement strand
ATGGTGATGCCGGGCGACAACATCCAGATGACGATTGAACTGATCATCCCGGTGGCGATGGACGAGGGGCTGCGCTTCGCGATCCGCGAAGGGGGCCGCACGGTCGGCGCCGGGGTCGTGACCAAGATTCTCAAGTAGCACGCAGGGGCGACGCACGCGTCGCCCAGCGGGAATTGACATAGAGGACGGCGCCATGGATCAGGTGGAGACGCAGACGGATGTCGCGGCCCCGGGACGGATCGCCCAGGTGGGCGGCTTTCTCGTGGCCACGCGGAGCGAGCTGGAGAAAGTCAGCTGGCCGTCACGCGAGGAGCTGATCAAGGCGACCAAGGCGGTGGTCATCGGGGCGCTCCTGCTCGGTGTCTTCATCGGCCTGATGGACAAGGTGCTGCAGTGGCTGTTGGTGGACTTCGTCGCCTACCTCGCCCGCGCCCGGTAACGGGGAGGCGACGTGGAGTCACGCTGGTACGCGATCCAGACCACGGCGGGCCATGAGAACAAGGTCCGCACGCTGCTGCAGAACCGCATCAAGGACGACCCGCGCCCCGAGGGGCAGAAGCTGGTCTCCGCGGTGCTGGTCCCGACGCAGGAAGTCGTCGAGATCAAGAATGGCAAGAAGGTCACGGTAGAGCGGAAGCTGTACCCGGGCTACGTGATCGTGCAGATGGGGATGAGTCAGGAAGCGCACCACCTGGTCAATTCGATTCAGGGCGTGATCAAGTTCGTCGGGACCAGCCGGGCGCCGCTGCCGTTGCGGGACGACGAGGTCAATCGCCTGCTGGGCGTCTCGGAGTCCGAGGCCGAGCTGGCGCCGAAGGAAGAAATCCCGTTCCTGCCGGGACAGGCCGTCGAGATCACCGAGGGGCCGTTCTCCGACTTCAACGGTGTGGTCGAGGAAGTGCTGGCCGACAAGGGCAAGGTGAAGGTGTCGGTGTCGCTGTTCGGGCGGCCAACGACGGTGGAATTGGATTACTTGCAGTTGCGAGGCCACTAGCGAGAGTGACTGGTGAGTGGTGAACCGTGATGGGGACGCGAACCCATCACCAATCACCGTTCACCGATCACTTGCAGATAGCCGGACCGGAGAGATTCTCTCTCCACCCCGCGACCGCCCGGGAACACTGGCGGCAGGCTCGGCCTGATGGCCGTTCCGTCATTCGGTGTTCCGCTCCGCCTGCGGACATCGTGAAAGGAGCGATATGGCGAAGAAGATCACTGCCATGGTGAAGCTGCAGTGCCCGGCAGGGGCGGCGAATCCCGCCCCGCCCGTCGGCACCGCACTCGGCCCTCACGGGGTCAACATCATGGAGTTCTGCAAGCAGTTCAACGCGCGGACCCAGGCTCAGAGCGGCATGGTGATTCCGGTGGTCGTGACGATCTTTGCGGATCGCACGTTCACCTTCATCACCAAGACCCCGCCGGCGCCAAACCTCCTGCTCAAGGAGGCCGGCATCGAGAAGGGCAGCGCGGCCCCGAATCGCACCAAGGTGGGCAAGGTCACCCGGGCTCAGCTCAAGAAGATCGCTGAGATCAAGATGGCCGACCTCAACGCTTCCGACCTCGAATCGGCGATGCGCATGATCGCCGGCACGGCACGGTCGATGGGGCTGGAGGTCGCCGACTGATGCCAGTTCTCGGCAAGAAGTACCGCGCGGCGGCCGCCAAGGTCGAAGCCGGAAAGGTCTATGCGATCGACCAGGCGGTCACGCTCGTCAAGCAGACGTCGTACGCCAAGTTCGACTGTACGGTGGACGTCGCCGTGCGGCTGGGCGTCGATCCGCGCCACGCCGACCAGGTGGTGCGCGGCACGGTCGTGCTTCCGCACGGGACCGGCAAGACGGTGCGCGTCCTCGTGATCGCGCAGGGTGACCGGGCCAAGGACGCCGAAGCCGCCGGGGCGGATTTCGTCGGCGTGGAGTACCTGCAGAAGCTCAAGGACGGCTGGCTCGAGTGCGACGTCATCGTCGCCACGCCCGATGTCATGGGGCAACTCGGTGCGCTCGGCCGCATCCTCGGACCTCGGGGGCTGATGCCGAATCCCAAGGCGGGCACCGTCACGATGGACGTGGCCAAGGCCGTCAAGGAGATCAAGGCGGGCAAGATCGAGTTCCGCGTCGACAAGACGGGGAACCTGCACGCCCCGATCGGCAAGGTGTCGTTCTCGGAAAGCCAGCTGGCGGCGAACCTGTCCGCCTTCATGGACACGGTGATGAAGGCCAGGCCCTCGGCCTCGAAGGGGACCTACATCCGGTCCGCGACGATCTCGAGCACCATGGGCCCCGGCATCAAGTTCGACACGGCGGTGTATCGATGAGCAAGACGGAACGGCAGGCAGCGGTCGACGACATCACGGCGCAGATCAAGGCGTCGCCGAATGTCTTCGTGACGGACTTCAACGGCCTCAACGTGTTGAAGATGACGGAGTTCCGCCGGCGCCTGCGCCAGGCGGGCGGGCGCTACGTGGTCGTCAAGAACACGCTCGCCCAGCGGGCCTTCATGGCCAACAAGATTGCGGAACTTGACCAGCACCTGACTGGCAACACCGGCCTCGTCTTTGCGGGCGAGGATCCGATGGCCGCCGCCAAGGTGATCGGCGAGTTTGCCAAGCAGCATCAGAAGCCGACCGTGCGGGCGGGCTGGGTCGATGGCCGGATCGTCGAGCCTGCCTACGTCAAGCGGCTCGGTGAGATCCCGCCGCGCGACGTCTTGCTCGGCCAGTTCGTCGGCGCCCTCAACGGGGTCCTCTATCAAATGGTCGGTGCGCTCGAAGCGCTCCGCGAACAGCGTGTGGCCGCTTCGGCCCCCGTCAACGGAGAATGACAACCATGGCAACTCAGCTCAGCAACGACGACATCATCGAAGCGATCGGCCACAAGACGGT
>JANYAG010000116.1 GCA_025361465.1 Gemmatimonadota bacterium | reverse complement strand
TGCGAGAGCCCGGGCGAGAACGACGGCCTCCCGGGCAGGCAGGCGCGGCTCGCGTTCGAGCAGGTGGCGCAGCGACTCCCCCTGGATGAACGGCGTCACGTAGTAGAACTGCCCGTTTGCTTCGCCCGAATCGTAAAGGGGCAGGATGTGCGGGTGGGTGAGTTTCGCGGCAATGCCGATCTCGCGAACGAACCGATCAGCCGTCAGCGACTGCGTGAACTCCGCCCGGAGCACCTTGACGGCCACGTCGCGACCGTGCTTGCGATCGAGCGCGCGGTACACCACGGCCGCGGCACCATGCCCGATGACCTCGCGCAGTTCATAACGCCCGGCCAGCACATCGCCGGCAAGTTCCGACTCGGCCACGGTCAGCTACTGCCTCATCAGCACCGGCGCGATGGTGACCCGGAGGATGCGGCTCGCCACCGGCCAGTTGCTCCCGAACTCAGCCTCGGACATCGCCCTCACCGGGCGACGCTCCGGATCGCCAGCCGTTGCTGCACCCTGTTTGGTGCCGATGTTCCGGCCCACGCCGGGCTCCTCGTTCACTTCCGTGCCGGCATCCCAGAGTCCGAGCGCCGAGCTCACATCACCGGCGACGGGCCGCCCGCTCCCGTCAAATAGCGCGATCCCGGTGGCGCCGGTTCCGATGATGCCGTCATTCGACGGCCCGAGCATGAATGCCAGCGACAGCTTGTCACCCGGACGTGCTTCAATGACGAGATCGACCAGGGTGCCCGGCATCAGGAGCGGCGCATCGCGCGCCGGCACCATCGCCACCGGGGCGGACTTCGCCCCCGTGCCACCAGCCGGCCGCCGCATCAACGGATGGTCGAGCACGCCGTGACTGCGCACCCCCGGCACCCGCGCGACGTTGTCCGCGAATTCACCCGCCATGCCCGCTTCCGCAAGCCCCTTGAGCCCGAGCCCGGGCTCTACCTTCCCTGGCGTCAGCATCGGGTTGCCACCGGTGTGGACCGCCCACACCCCGGGCGAGAGCGGGACCGACATCCCGTTGCCCTTTGCCAACCTCAGCGCCGTGCGGGTCGACACGTTCTCGATGCGCACGGCGAAGCGTGTCACCGAAGCGCTGGCACCCTTCGCGCCTGTTGCCTGCGCAACGACGCGACGGACCGGTGTGAGCACGGCAACAGCCAGTATGCAGAGGGACACAGTTCCAGTTGACGTGCGCATGGCGGACTCCTCGGGCGCGAACGGAGATGGCGATGATGGTGCGGGGTGCTGCCGCCCTCATGGCCGTCAGGCGGTGAGGCTGAATCCGACGAGCGAACTGATCGTGAAGAGGAGAAGAGGACGGCGTTGTGTGGACCCGGGAACGATCGGGTCAGGGACCGCTGCGGTCAAGCGGGACGGAATTTGTCGGACATGGCCTGCTGGCGTCGGCGATCCAAATCGCCGAATTTCTTCCTGCCATTGTCGTCCTCGCTCCAGCCACCAGTCCCGGAGCTCGTGATGTCCCATCCTCGTGTCGCGTGCGTCCTGCTTCTTCTCACCCTCGCCTGCGGCGATGGCTTGGCCCCGCCTACCCAGGAAGACCCAGTCGCCAGTGCGACCGAGATCCGCGCTGCGGGAAGCTTGATCACCCCGGCGAAAGTCCTCAGCTGGCTCTCGGTGATCACCGATGATTCGCTGGGAGGACGCAACACCCCGAGCCTCGGGCTGGAAAGGACGGCGCAGTATCTGGCCGATAACTATCGCGCCTGGGGAATGCTCCCCGCCGGCGAGAGCAACGGCTGGTTCCAGCGCTACCCGCTGCAGGCAACCCAGACCAATGCCCCCAATGTCATCGCCATGGCGCGCGGGAGCGACCCGGTGCTGCGGGACGAGTACGTCATCTTCTCGAGCCACATGGATCACCTCGGCACGGTCGGTGACGGCATCGGAGGTTGCAGCCCGTTCACCCGGCCCGATGGCACGATCGACAGGATCTGCAACGGGGCAGACGACAATGGATCGGGGACCGTGGCCGTCCTGGCGATCGCGCAGGCGGTGGCGGCACTCAACGGTCGCACCCGACGCTCCATCGTGGTGCTGAATGTCTCAGGCGAGGAGAAGGGGCTGCTCGGATCGGCCTATTATGCCGACCATCCGACGGTTCCGCTCGCCAACGTCGTCGCCGACATCAACCTCGACATGATCTCCCGCAACAGCGCCGACTCGATCGTCGTCATCGGCAAGGACTCCTCGGATATGGGGGCGACCCTCACCCGGGTGCAGGCCGCCCACCCCGAACTGCACCTGATCGCCGCGGATGACATCTGGCCGGCACAACACTTCTACAATCGCTCCGACCACTACAACTTCGCCCGCAAGGGCGTCCCGATCCTCTTCTTTTTCGCCGGGACCAATCCCCAGTACCACCGCGCCGACGATGAAGTGAGCCTGGTCAACGCCGGCAAGCTGGTCAGCGTGGCACAGCTGGCGTTCTACCTCGGCGTCGAGATCGCCAATACCGTGGCCCGGCCACGGTCCATCCACTTGCACCGGCTGGCGATCGTGGCCGGGCAGTCTCCCCTGCCGGCACGGTGATGCCAAGCGGACTGGTTTTCAACGTCCAGCGGTTCTCGCTGCATGACGGCCCCGGCCTGCGCAGCACGGTCTTCATGAAGGGCTGCCCGCTGAGCTGCCGGTGGTGCCACAACCCGGAGAGCCAGTCACCCCACCAGGCATTCATCCGGATGCGCCACCGCTGCATGAGCTGCGGTCGCTGCAGCGAAGCCGAACTCGCCCGGGCGGTGGTGACCGGCCGCACGCTCGAGGACGTGGCGGCGTGCCCGACCGGAGCGCTGCAGGCCGTGGGCCAGGCCATCGAGCCGACCGAGCTGGTGAAGACCCTGCTGCGCGACCGGATCTTCTTCGACGAATCCGGCGGCGGCGTGACCTTTTCAGGGGGCGAGCCGCTCATGCAGGCGGCCTTCATCATCGCGTCCCTGCAACTGCTCCAATCCGAAGGCGTGCACACGGCGCTCGATACCTGCGGCTTCGCCCGCTGGCAGGATCTGCGCGAGGCCGCCCTGCACGCCGACCTCGTCCTCTTCGATCTCAAGCTCATGGATGAGACACGCCACAAGAACGCCACCGGCGTCTCCAACCAGCTGATCCTGAAGAACCTGCAATCGCTCTCGGGGCTCCACGACCAGATCTGGATTCGCGTGGCCGTCATTCCGGGCGTGAACGACGACGACGCCAACCTCGATGCCACCGCGGGGTTCCTGCAATCGCTGCCCGGGATCCGCCGCGTGGACCTGTTGCCGTATCACGCCACGGGCGAGGCGAAATTCGCCCGCGTGGGGATGGACTACTCCCTCCATGGCACCCCGACACCCAGCAACGACCGACTCGAGGCCCTGGCGGCGCGCATGCGTGCCAGGGGCCTTGCCACGACGATCGGAGGCCATCAATGACCGCCCGCACCGAACGGCTGCGCCGTGACAGCCTGGACGCCATCCCCTCCATCAGCAGCGAGCGGGCCAGGATCGTGACCACGTTCTACCGGGAGCAGCAGGGAAGGCACAGCATCCCGATGTTGCGCGGCCTCACCTTTCTTGAGATCTGCGACCGGAAGGCGTTGTGGATGGGCGAAGGCGAGCTCATCGTCGGCGAGCG
>JANYAG010000109.1 GCA_025361465.1 Gemmatimonadota bacterium | reverse complement strand
CCAGGTTCACCAACACTCCGGGGTGCGTGGGGAGTCCGAGAGACTTGACATTGTAGTCTCGGTTCGGAGGGTCGTCCACCCTACGAGTGGTTTCAATCTGAACCGTTCCTCGCCCTTTCGGTCGACCGTGCGGCGGGGCTAGAGAATGCGCTGCCCGAACCCGCTTGCCATCAGCCCCACTGCCAACTCGGCGGTGTGATTGCCATGGTCGAGGACGGGGTTGACCTCGACCAGGTCCATGCCGACCAGCCGGCCGGTGTCCCACAGGGTCTCCATCGCCAGATGTGCTTCCCGGAAAGTCGCGCCTCCGCGAACCGGCGTGCCTACGCCCGGCGCTTCGCGAGGGTCAATGAAGTCGAGGTCGAGCGAGACGTAGATCCCCGAGGTGCCGTCGCTCACCTTGGCGATGGCTTCCTCGAGAACCACGCGCATCCCACGCTCGTCGATGTCGCGCATCGTATAAATGGTGACCCCGAATTCGCGAACATGCTTCCGCTCCGCCGGATCGAGATCGCGCGCGCCGATGATGGCCGTGTGCTGCGGCAACACGGCAGGGGCGGGGTGGGCGAGTGCGGCGAGTCCCGGGTCGCCCTGTCCCAGCAGGTGTGCCACCGGCATTCCGTGAATATTGCCGCTCACCGTGCTGGCCGGAGTGTTGATATCGGCGTGGGCATCGAGCCAGATGAGGCCGAGCCGCTGGCCCCGCTCGGCGAGGGCGGTGGCGACTCCGGCGACCGACCCGGCGGAGATCGAGTGATCGCCGCCGAGGACCAGCGGGATGTGACCCTCGCGCACGAAGGTCGCGGTTCGCTTGGCGGTCTCGCGACAGATCGCGGTGATGGTTGGCAGGAATTCGATGCCACTGGCGACGCCCAGGGTCTCGCGGGTCGGCACCGCCACATCACCCGTGTCGATGACGGTGTGGCCGATGCGTTCGAGGTGTTCCGCCAGCCGGGCGAGTCGCACTGCCGAGGGGCCCATCTCAACACCGCGTCGAGAAGCGCCGAAGTCGACGGGAACACCGAGAACCGCTATGGAGGCCATGGGTTACCTCACCGTCTCGCCCGGAGCCGGGGCGAGGACGCGATCACGCAGTTCCGGCAGCAGGTATTGCCGCAGTGCTGCCGGAGTGCCCGGCAGGGCCGGAAAGGTGTCGTAATGGTGGGGGATGATCCACCGTGGATCGACGAGTTCACAGGCCTTCGCGGCCTGTCGGGGGCCCATGGTATAGAGGTCACCAATCGGCAGCATCAGGATCGAGGGCTGGTAGAGTTCGGCGATGAGGGCCATGTCGCCAAACACACAGGTGTCCCCTGTGTCATAGATGACGGTGCCATTCGTCAGTTGCATCACGAGGCCGCAGGGGTCGCCGAGTGAACGCGCGCGGCCATCAGCGCCCGGAAGGGAGGAAGAGTGAAAGGCCTGGGTCAGGGTCACGGTGACGCCGTGCGCGGTCGCCGCGCCGCCCTTGTTGAAGCCGATCAGCTGAGAGTTCGGCACCCCTTCGGCGGCCAGTTCCATGATGATCTCGAAGGACGACAGCACCACGGCGCCCGTGCGGCGGACCAACTCCACCGTGCTGCCAAGGTGATCGGAATGCCCGTGGGTGAGCAGCACCATGCTCGCGCCCTCGGCGAGTGGTCGAGCATTGGGCGGTGCCTTCGGATTGTCGAGCCAAGGGTCGACCAGTATCCCCGGCCCGTCGGGCTCGGACTGGATATGGAAGGCACTGTGGCCAAGCCAGGTGATGGCAGCGCCAAGACGTGACATCGGTATTTCCCCGTAAGGGTCACCTGTAGAATAGCTCTGCGGTGCCGGCAGGTGTACGATTCCTACAGGTTTTCTCCCAGATGAGGCCACCTGGCGGCAGCAGGTGTTCGCGAACTCTGGGAGTCGCCGCCAGGGTGCGTCCGCGAGGGGACAGAAAGGACTGGAGATGAGCGAGATGAAACTCGGCGCGATGGTGTTTGGAGCAGCTCTGTCCCTTGGTGTAGCCTCGCGGGTGGTCGCGCAGGTTGATGTCTGCAAGCCAGCGACCAATTCCCACGAGGCGAACACATTCGCCATTCTCTCGGTGCCGATCGCCTTCAGTGGCGGATTCGCCCCCGATCGGGCCCACGGCATCGTCATCGGAATCGAGGCGGCCTCGCTTCCGAATGTTGACACCCTCAACGCAACGCCGGCCTCGTGCCGTCCGGGAAAGGGACCGGAGAACGCCAATCCGCTTCCCGGCATTGTGCGGCCGCGCGTCTCGATCGCGCTCTCGGGCTTCATGGTCGAAGCGTCGTGGATCCCGCCGATCCCGGTTGAAGGCGTCAAGGCCAACCTGTTCGGCCTTGCCGTTGCCCGGCCGATCGCCTTGCCCAAGGGCTGGTACCTCGGGCTTCGCGCACATGCCGTACTCGGTGCGCTCCATGCGCCAGTGGTGTGCGATCGGGATGCATTGGTTGACTCGACCAGCGAATGCTACCGGGGGACCCTGTCGAATGACCGTTGGGCGCCGAACGTCTACGGCGTCGAGGCCGTGCTGGCCACGCCGCCCGGGCCGATCCGTCTGCATGGCGGCTTCGGCTATTCTCGCCTGCAGCCACGCTTCCAGGTGGACTTCACCAACTCCGTGGGATCGCGGGACCGCCGCAAGGTCGAGGTCAATCTCCAGCGCGCGGCAGTGCTGGGCGGCGTGACGTATCAGGTGGGGCGGTTCGACCTGACCGCCGAGGGCTACGCGACATTTGGCGACGCGATCGCGGTGCGCTTCGTGCTTCGCACGCCACTCGGCAGGTGAACGTGCTGACGGCTAGGAGGGGCATCACGCTGGCATGTCTCGCGGTCGCCATGGCCCGTGGCGCGGCGGCGCAGGCCATCCCTGCCGAACCGCTCAGCAAGGGAACGCTGGCGTTCGATGGCTCCGCTACGCTGGGCGCCTTTACCGGGACCACGACGACGGTAAAGGGGCAGCTGCTCGGTGCGGCCACGATTCTTGCCGTCTCGGGGTGGGTTGAGGCACCCACCCACTCGCTGGTGACTGGCAACGGCAAGCGTGATCGCGACATGTATCAGTCGCTGGAGGTCGAGAAATTTCCCACCATGCGCTTTGACCTCGTGCGCGTGGACGCCGGTGGCAGTCAGGGGGACTCGATCGCCGTCACCCTGCATGGCCGGTTCACCATTCACGGTGCGTCGCGTGAAGCGGCGGTGGCTGGCTGGGTGTGGCTCCGGCCGGGGACCATCCGTGTTCGAGCCGTGTGGCCGATGGATGTGCGGGACTACGGCATTGGTGGCTTGACGAAGATGCTGGGGATCCTGAGGATGGATCCCAAGATCGTGGTGAGAATCGACGTGACGTTCGGAAGCTGAGCGAGAAGCGAGAAGCGAGAAGCGGTAGTACCCCGGGATCCGGGTCCTCTCGCCTCTCGCTTCTCGCGTCTCCTACTTGTAGAACGTATTGAAGATGAACTTGAACGTCCCCTCTGGTTGCGCCCTGAAGGTCATTTCCGGCGCATAGAAGTAGGCGGCTCCCTGGCCGACCGGGGCCCAGGCCATCTCGACACCATCCACCAGGTAGTTCTGGCCGATCGCCCAGCCGGAGCGAAGCGGTTCAGCTGCCGCAAACCAGGCGATCCGGTGGACCCCCTTCGCCTCCGCATCGGCACCGAGATGCCAGACTGGTGAGTTGTCGAAGAAGACGTCGGTGAGGGGATGCGCGCCCGCTGCTGCCGGCTGGGTCGTGTCGACGACGACCTGCAGCACGGAGCCTGGGATGTAGTACTTGTCGCCCGGAACGCCGGCGACCTGGTTCTCGAAGGGAAGGCCAAGCGCCTGTGCGAGGTTGGTCGCGGAGCCGCCCATGGCGACGATCCGGCCACCCTCGCTGAGGAAGGCCTTCAACTGCGGCATCGTGGTATCGACGCTCATGCTGCCGATCTGGGAGCGGTACTCCACCGGGATCGTGCTGTCCGCGGCCCCACCTCGCCCACCACCACCGGCACCACCACGGCCACCACCGGTGCCGGGGATTCCCCCGACGAAGACGAGGACATCGAAGTCCTTCTTCAGGTTGCCGGCGTTGAAGCGCGGGGCAAACACCCGCTCGAACGGCGCCTCATACTGTTCGAGGATCCAGCGCGCCCATCCCGCCGGCATCGAGCCGCCGTAGCTGTCCCACAGGCCCACGCGCAGTGCCTTGATCGGGTCCGCCCCCGCGGTGCCGGCCACGGCTCGCGCCCACAGGGCGCGTGTCCTGGCCAGGTCGGCAAGAATCGCGGCGCTTCCCGCCGCGGCGGGAACGATGAATTCCCCATTCGGGAGGCGGGTGACCGTCTGGCCGGCCTTGAGCAGGCGGTTGACCGCGAGGAAGGCGTCGTTTGATGAGGGCGTCAGTCGCCACGCCCGGGCCGATGGATCAAAGGCGGCCGGATCTGGGACCACTGCATCACCCTTGACCGGTACTGCAGGAGCCGTGAACCCATCCATGATCCGGTCGAAGGCAAAGCCCATCTGGTAGGCCAGCGTATAGCCGGCGTTGTCATACGGCCGCTTCGGAGGGCCACCAGGGTATTGCAGGTCCATCGGATGCCACTGCGGCTCGAACATGTCCAGCACGTGCGGACGGAACGCTTGATCGGTGCGAACGATGAACGATCCCTTGGGATAGAGGGTACCCTTGAGCAGGAAGTCGGCCGTCGTCTTCTGCATCTCGATGCCCGACGTGGCCAGCGCCTGCAGGAAGCGCAACGCCTGGGCAAACTCCGGTTGGTCGGGACGGATGATGAACGCGCGTGGATCGCGGCGTGCCGGGTCGCGCAGCACCGTGGCGTAGGCCTGCGTGTTGCCGCGGCCGCCGCCGCGACCTCCGCGTCCGGTCGCGGGCGCGGCCGCCGGTGTGGCCGCGACGTCGCCCCCCACCGGGGCCGCTGCGCCAGCTCCCCCGGCCTTCTCGGCGGCAAGAATGGTCTGCGGTGTCGTTGTCCAGGTGTCCTTGCTGCCGCGATCGATCGAGTTGTGGCCCATCCGCCAGAAGTTGAAGAGGAGATCTTCACGATAGCGCGAGGCCAGGTCGAGGATCGCCCGGTTGGCGGTCATCGAATAGTCAATCGACTGGCGGAAATGCCACGGCCCCCATTGCACCGGGAAGATGCCGTCGCCACTGGGCAGCTGGCGCTGCAGGTTCAAGGCGATGGTTTCGGGCGTCGGGTTCCCAATCGCTTCGGTAAGGATGCCGATCATGTTGTGGAAATACCCGGCGGTGCGCAATCCGCCGTTCCACCAGGTCGAGTAGCTCGAGGCGTTCCGGGAAACGATGCCGCCCTTTCCCTCCGCCGCGAAGCGCCGTTGCATGGCCATCGCCACCCAGTCGAGCGAGGTGGGAATGAGCGGATCGAAGTAGTAGTTGAACGGATCACGGAATGGTGGCGTGAACATCACTGAGCCGGCCGGGCCAGTCTGGTGATGGTTGTAAATGATCTGCGGGTACCAGGTCCAGTACTGGATCCGGGAACCATTGCGCGTCTCCGGCAGCGCATTGCGATACCAGTCCCGGTTGTCATCGTGGCCGGCGTACTTCTCGTACAGTCGCGGCAGCCCGCCCATGCTGCGCCGAAGCGTGTCGGTATTGCGCATGTACCAGTTGGCGACCAACTCCATGCCGTCCGGATTGGCCTGGACCGCGAGGATGATCACGTCCTTGAGGATCCGCAGCGTCTCGGCGTCGTTCATCGAGGTGAACTGCCAGGCCAGCTCGAGCAATTGATTGGCGCCCAGCACTTCGGTGGCGTGCAGCCCGCCGTCAATCCAGACCACCGCCTTCCCGGACGCGGCGAGCCGCCGGGCCGTCGCCGAGTCGACTCTCCCGCGCGCCAGCGTCTCGCTGGTGCGCCGGAACTCGGCGAGCC
>JANYAG010000098.1 GCA_025361465.1 Gemmatimonadota bacterium | reverse complement strand
CGAACTCGATGTTGACGGACGTTCCCTGGCCCAACGTCGAGCGGCCGTAGTCCGCCCCGAGCGTGAGGATGCGGGAGAAGTCGGCACCGAGGGTATCGGCGGCGAGGCGGAAATTGATGAAGCCGGGCCCGGCGATACCCTCGGTGCCGACTTCTCCCGCATCCTCACGCTCGGGGCGGACTACGGCCGCTCGACGTTGGGCCAGGGAACGTCCGTCAACATCGAGTTCGTCTCGGCCAATCCGACCGGGCCGTTGCATGTCGGTCACGGGCGCGGTGCGGCGCAGGGCGATGGGATCGCGTCGCTGCTCGAGTGGACCGGTCACCGGGTCACCCGCGAGTTCTACGTCAACGATGCCGGCCTGCAGATCCTGCGTCTCGCCGAGTCGCTCTGGGCGCGGGTGCAGGAGGGCGTGGGTCGCGCGGCCGTCATTCCGGAGGGCGGCTATTACGGCGACTACCTCCGCGAGAACGCCGCCACGCTGCTGGAGCGCGAAGGGAAGGCGTTTGCCGACCTGCCGGCGGACGAGGGAGTCGCGCGCTGCCGCGAAGCCGGGGTGGCGATGCAGCGTGCCGAGCAGGACGCCACGCTGGCCGATTTCGGCGTGCGCTTTGATGTGGTCACGTCGGAAGAGGCGCTGTACGCCGCGGGGAAGGTGGCCGCCGGGCTGGTTCGCCTCGAGTCCACCGGCCTCATGTTCGAGGAAGCTGGCGCCCTCTGGCTGCGCACCACCGCGCACGGCGACGATCGCGATCGGGTGCTGCGCAAGTCCGATGGCAGCTACACCTACTTTCTGCCCGATATCGCCTACCACCTCGACAAGCACGACCGCGGCTTCGACGCCGTGATCGACGTCTGGGGCGCCGACCACCACGGCTACGTCCCGCGAATGCGGGCCGCGATGGCTGCGCTCGGCTATCCCGACGACTGGTTCTCCGTCTCCATCGTGCAGCTGGTGAAGGTCGTGCGCGGTGGTGAGGAAGTGAAGATGTCAAAACGGTCGGGCGAGTTCGTGACACTGCGGGACCTGTACGAGGAAGTGGGGGTCGATGCCGCCCGCTACTGGTTCCTGATGCGCCGCGGTGACTCGCACCTCACCTTCGATATCGAACTGGCGAAGGCCCGCACGGACGAGAATCCGGTGTTCTACGTCCAGATGGCTCATGCTCGGATGGGCGGCATTCTCCGCAATGCCGACGCCGCCGGGGTTGCCGCCGCCCCGCTGCTCGACCTCGACGCGCTGTCGGCCGAAGACGTCGCGATGGTCAAGAAGCTGCTGTCGTTCCCTGAGGCAGTGACCCGGGCCGCCCGTGAGCACGAGCCGCACCGGATCACCACCTACCTCGAAGAACTCGCGCGCATGGTCCACGCCTGGTATCACGGTTCCCGCGTGCTGGGGGAGCCACCTGCCGTCGAAGGTGCGCGCCTCCTGCTCGCCCGGGCCACTGCGCAGGTGGTGGCCAATGGTCTCGCCCTGCTTGGCATTTCCGCCCCGGACCGGATGTGATCTGATGACTCTCCTCGTAGTTGGCAGTGTTGCCCTCGATTCCGTGTTCACGCCCTTCGGCGAGACGGCTGACGCGCTCGGCGGCTCGGCGGTGCATTTCTCGGTGGCCGCGTCCCTGCTGCATCCCGTCCGGGTGGTCGGGGTGATCGGTGACGACTATCCGGTCGCCGAACTCGAGCGGCTCTCGCCGCGCGGCATCGACTGGTCCGGCGTGCAACGGGTCAAGGGCGAGTCATTCCGCTGGAAGGGGAAGTACTCCTACGACCTGCAGAGCCGGGAGACGCTGGAGACCCGGTTGGGGGTGTTCGCGGATTTTCGGCCGGTGCTCGCCCCGGCCGCCGCCGCCGCGAAGTTCGTCTTCCTTGGCAACATCGACCCGGTGCTCCAGCTCGACGTCCTCGACCGGGTCACTGCGCCCATGCTGGTGGCGTGCGACACGATGAACTACTGGATCCAGTCGAAGCGCGACGTGCTGATGAAGCTGCTCCAGCGCGTGGACCTGCTCATGGTCAACGATTCCGAGGCGCGGGAGCTGTCGGGCGACTGGAACATCCACCGGGCCGGTCGCTGGATCCTCGAGCGCGGCCCGAAGCACGTGGTGATCAAGCAGGGCGAGTACGGCGCCTTGCTGATCGAGCCGGGGCGCTCCTTCCACATGCCGGCGTACCCGCTCGAGGAAGTCTTCGACCCCACCGGGGCCGGCGATGCCTTCGCCGGCGGTTTCATGGGCTATCTGGCCCGGGCCCAGTCGGTGGACACTCAGCACTTCCGTCGCGCGATGGTCTACGGCGCGACCATGGGGTCGTTCTCGGTGTCCGGCTTCGACGTGAAAGGATTCGAGGGACTGACGACCGCCGATGTCGAGGAGCGTGTCCGCAACTTCATCGACCTCACCCACATCCCGGCCGCAGAGCGGGTGACGTGACCAAGCCGCAGTACGCCGTCGCCGGCGTGGACCTGGCAAGCGCCGACGCGGCCAAGGAGCAGATCGGCCGGTTGGTCGCGAGCACTCGGACGGTGCATTCGGCGGGGCAGATCGGAGCCTTCGGCGGCATGGTGCGCATCCCGGCGGGGATGCGCGCACCACAGCTGGTGATGAGTACCGATGGTGTCGGCACCAAGGTGCTGGTCGCGATGCAGGCCGGTCGCTTTGACACCGTGGGCGAAGACCTGGTCAACCACTCCGTCAACGATATCCTGGTGCACGGCGCCCGGCCCCTGGCGTTCCTGGACTACATCGCCGGGCATCGCCTCCCGCTGGCGATGATACTTGGCGTGGTGGAAGGGATTGCCCGCGCGTGCCGTGCCCACGACATGGCGCTGGCGGGCGGGGAGACGGCCCAGATGCCGGGCCTCTACGCGGAGCAGACGTTCGACCTGGCCGGGACGATCATCGGGGTGGTGGAAGCGGACGAAGCGTTGCACGGTGACCAGATCCGCCCGGGCGATGTTCTGGTGGCCTATGAAGCGAGTGGCTTGCATACGAACGGCTATACCCTTGCCCGCCATGTGCTGTTCGACGTGATGCACTGCACGCTGGACACCCCGGTTCGAGATAGCGGGGCCTCCATCGCCGACGCGCTGCTCGCCGTGCATCGGAGCTATGCCGCCGCGATCCGGCCGGCGCTGCCGCACGTGCACGGCCTGGCGCATATCACCGGCGGCGGCATTGCCGGCAACCTGGTGCGGGTCCTTCCCGATGGCTGTCACGCGATCATCGAGCCGGCATCCTGGCGGTGGCCGGCCCTCTGCACCATGATCGGTGAAGGCGGGCAGGTGTCGCGCGAGGAGATGCGGGAGGTCTTCAACCTTGGTGTCGGGATGATCGCGGTCGTCCCGCCCGTGGGGGTCGAGGCCGTTCGCGCCGCGGCGGCCAGCGCTGGGATCGCCACCTGGGCGTGTGGCGAGGTGCGCAGCGGAACGCGCGGGGTACGCTTTGCCGACTGACCAGACCCTGATGCTTCGCGCCATCACGCTGGCGGCACGCGGGTGGGGTCGGGTGCATCCCAATCCCCTGGTCGGCGCCCTGGTGGTGCGCGACGACCAGGTCATCGGCGACGGCTGGCACGCGGAATTCGGCGGGCCGCACGCCGAACGGGTTGCGCTTGATGCGGCCGGCCCGGGGGCGAAGGGTGCGACCCTCTATTCGACGCTCGAACCGTGCGGACACACCGGCAAGCAGCCTCCCTGCGTGGCGGCCATCGTGGACGCCGGGATCGCACGGGTCGTGGTGGCCAACCCCGATCCCAATCCCCTGGCGAGTGGGGGTATCACCCGCCTTCGCCAGGCGGGGATCGTCGTGGATGTCGGCATTCTGGCCAGGGAGGCCGCGCGCCAGAACTTCCGTTTCCTCCATGGCTTCAGCTCGCCGCAGCGGCCCTTCGTCGCGGTCAAGCTGGCGGTATCCATGGATGGCAAGATCGCCGATGCGACCGGCGCCTCCCGCTGGGTCTCAGGTGCCGAAGCGCGTGCCTGGGTGCACTGGCTCCGGGCAGGGTTTGGCGGCATCGCCGTCGGCGGCCGGACGGCCGTCCAGGATGACGTGCGGCTCACTGTCCGCTCGGTGTCCCAACCTCGCCGGCCGCCGGCCCGGGTGGTCTTCGATCGCGATGGGCGCGTCCCCCCGACGCACGGGATCTTCGCCGATGCCGGAGCGGTTCCGGTACTGGTGGTGGTTGGATCACAGGTCCCTGCGGTCCGCCGCGCGGACCTCGAACAGGCCGGGGCGAGGGTGCTCGTTGCCGATCATCTGAATGTGGCGCTCGACGCCCTGGCGGTCGCTGGCGTGGACTCGGTGCTCGTCGAAGGCGGCGGGCGGCTGGCCGGCGCGCTGCTGCAGGATGGGTTGGTGGATCGCGTCTATCAGGTGCAGTGTCCCGTCTGGCTGGGGCCGGGTGTTCCGGCGTGGGACGGCCTCGGCAACTCCACGATCGAGACCGCTCCGCGCTGGAAGGTGATGGAGCGGCAATCGCTCGGGTGTGACACCCTCCTTGTCATGGAGCCCTGAAGCATGTTCACCGGAATCATCACGGCGATCGGGACCATCCACGCGATCGATGCGGTCGATGGCGGTTGCGAATTCATTGTCGCCGAATCGTGGGATGACGTGGTGCTCGGCGAGAGCATCGCCGTGGATGGGGCCTGCCTCACCGTCATGCGAATCGAACCGGTCGGCTTCCGGTTTCATGCGGTCACCACCTCACTCGGGCGGACGCGGATCGGCGAGTACGCCGTGGGGACGCGGGTCAACCTCGAGCGGGCGGTGCGCGCCGGCGACCGGATGGGCGGCCACATCGTCCAGGGCCATGTCGACGGCGTCGGCACGATCGTCTCGGTCCGGCAGGTGGCCGATGCGCGGCTGCTCGATATCGCGGTGCCGCCGGGGGTGGCCGAGGTGTCAATTCCCCTTGGCTCGATCGCGGTGGACGGAGTGTCCCTGACCATCAACGCCCTGCCAGGGGCGTCGATGGTCCAGGTCTCCCTCATCCCGTTTACCTTGGAACAGACCACCCTGGGCGACCGGCGCCCAGGCGACCGAGTGCATCTCGAGGGAGATCCCGTGGGGAAGTACGTCCGGCAGTTCATGCAGCCACATCTTCCTGGTGCGGGAACGTCATGACCCTCACGGCAATCGAGCAGGCCATCGCGGACCTCCGCGCCGGGCGGATGATCGTGGTCGTCGACGACGAGGATCGCGAGAACGAGGGGGACCTGGTGATGGCGGCCGAGCACGTGACGCCCGCGGCCATCAATTTCATGGCCCTGCATGGCCGCGGCTGGATCTGCCTGGCGCTGACGCCGGAGGAATGCGATCGCCTCGAGCTGCCGCAGATGGTCGAGCAGAACTCCGAGTCGCAGGCCACGGCCTTCACGATCACGATCGATGCCGCCCGCCGTTTCGGCGTGACGACAGGCATCTCGGCGAGCGATCGCGCCACCACCATCCGGGTGGCGATCGATCCGGCGAGTTCGCCGTCGGACCTGCGGCGCCCGGGTCACATCCAGCCGTTGCGGGCGCGTCCGGGTGGCGTGCTCCAGCGGGTCGGGCATACCGAG
>JANYAG010000094.1 GCA_025361465.1 Gemmatimonadota bacterium | reverse complement strand
AGCGATCCCATGTCGTACTGGCAGATGATCGAGTCTTCGCCATCGGCCGATGCGCCAGCGCCCTTGTTGGGGGCGGTGCACACCGGCACGTATTCGGAGAGGGGACCCGGGGCGATCACCACGCCGGCGGCGTGCACCGAGGCGTGGCGCGACAGCCCCTCGATCCGCGAGGCGTAGGTGAAGACCCGGCCGTAGAGCTCGTTGGAGTTCACTGCACTGCGCAGCTCGTCCACCTTCCGGAGCGCCTCGGGGATGGTCAGGTTGAAGCCCGGCATCGAGGGGATCAGCTTGGTGAGCTTATCGGCCTCGCCGGGCGGCACCTTGAGGACGCGGGCGACGTCCTTGACCGCGGCACGCGCCTTCATCGTCCCGAAGGTGATGATCTGGCCCACCGACTCGCGGCCGTACCGTTCGCGGACGTACTCGATCACCTCGCCACGTCGCTCGAAGCAGAAGTCGATGTCGATGTCGGGCATCGACACCCGCTCGGGATTGAGGAAGCGCTCGAAGAGGAGGTCGAACTTCAGCGGATCGACGTTGGTGATGCGCAGGGCGTAGGCCACCAACGATCCCGCCGCCGAGCCGCGCCCCGGCCCCACCGGAATCCCGCGGGCGCGGGCCGCGTCGATGAAATCCGAGACGATCAGGAAGTAGCCGGCATAGCCGGCCTGGGTGATGACGCCCAGCTCATACTCCAGCCGCTCGCGCACCGGCTCGGGGAGCGGAGTGCCGTAGCGCGAGGCCGCGCCCTGCTCGGTCAGGTCGCGCAGCAGGGCGTTGTCGCTGGTGTATTCCGCCGGCAGCGGGAAATTGGGGAGATAGTACTTCTTCTCGAAGGAGAATTCGCAGAGGTTCGCGACCGTCTGCGTCCGCTCAATGGTGTCGAGGTGCCCCGGGAAGAGCTTCAGCATCTCGAGTTCGCTCTTGACGTACGACTCGCTGCCGGTGAAGCGGAACCGCTTGGGGTCGTCGAGGTCGGACCCGGTGCCGATGGCCAGGAGCACGTCGTGCGCTTCGGCGTCGTCGCGCTTGAGGTAGTGCGCGTCATTGGTGGCGACCACGCCGAGGCCCAGCTCCTTGCCCAACCGGAGCATTCCCTCGGTGACCAACACTTCCTCGGGGATACCGTGATTCTGGATCTCGAGGAAGAAGCCGTCGCGCCCGAACAGGCCGGCGAAGTACTCCGCCGATTCCTTCGCCTTCTCGTAGTTGTTCTGCCGCAGCCAGAGGGCGACTTCGCCCGAGAGACAGGCGGCGAGACAGACCAGCCCTTCGCGGTAGCGTTCGAGCACCTCGCGATCGATCCGGGGACGGCGGTAGAAGCCTTCGGTGTACCCGATCGAGCTCAAACGTGTCAGATTCCGGTACCCCCGGACGTCCTTGGCAAGGAGGACGAGGTGGGAGTACTGGGCCGGGGCCCAGGCCGGTTTGGCGAACACGGTCCGCGGGCCGAAGGCCAGGTAGGCTTCGAAGCCGAGGATCGGCCGGATGCCCTGGCGCCGGGCCTCGTCGTAGAAGTGCCAGGCGGCGTGGAGGTTGCCGTGGTCGGTGACGGCGAGGGAATCCATCCCCAGGGTCTTGACGTGCTTGACCAGCTCGGGGATGCGGTTGGCGCCGTCGAGCAGCGAGTATTCGCTGTGCGTGTGGAGATGGACAAACGCCATCGTTCAGCGCCGCGTGGGGTGGGTCACCCGGTAATCGTACCGTTGTCTCCAGCGATTGTCAAAAGTCATTGTCGCACTTACGCTTAGACCCATTCTGACCCACGACACGGAGCCCGCTGACATGCGCCAATCCGCGCGGTTTTCCGCGGCGCTCGCCACCGCCGTTCTCGCCGCCTGCAGCAGCTCGACCACACCGACCGTCGTCCCCCCCGCCGTCTGCGATGTGGCGACCGCGGTGACCCTCGGCGTCGGGCAATACCAGATCTTCGACGCGGTGAACCAGACCAGCTGCGTGAAGCTGCCAGGCGCCACGTCCGCCACCGAGTACCTGGTGGTGGAGTATGCCGGGGCGGGGCAGGTGACCAACCTGGGTATCACCACCCCGTACGGCTTCATCGGCGGGACCGCGGCGGCCTCCGCGTCGGCGGGCATTTCCGCCAGCGACATTCCGGTGTCGCGCCTCTTCGCCTCGTCGTCGGCCGACCAGTTCCACATGATGCTGCGGCGTCGCGAGCACGACATTTCGCTCTCCCCGGCGCTCCGCTTCGACACCCCTCCCACACCCGCCCCGGTGCCGGTGTTCGGCGATCACGACTCGCTCTGGGTCTGCAGTACCCTCGGCTGCAATTCCTTCACGAAGATCGGCGCCACCGTCCGATACGTCGGGTCGACAGCCGTGGTGTACGCGGATGATCGGGTGGTGCCGGGATCGGAGTCGCTGACGCAGCCCGACTACGACCAGCTGGGTACGCTGTTCGACAACTACCTCTACCCGGCTGACACCACCAACTTCGGGGTCGCCTCGGACATCAACGGCGATGGCCACATCGCCATCCTGCTCACGCCGGCGGTCAACGACCTCACCCCCGACTGCTCGGCCGGGCGCGTGGTGGGGTATTTCTTCTCCAACGACCTGCTCTCCTCGGCCAACAGCAGCAACCGGCGCGAGATCTTCTACGCCTTCACGACCAAGGCCGCGACCGCCACCTGCACGGTGGTGACGCGGGCGCGCGCGATGACGTCGCTGCCGCCAACGCTGATCCACGAGTTGCAGCACATGATCTCATTCAACCAGCACGCGCTGCTGCGAGTCGGACGCGACCAGGACACCTGGATCAACGAGGGGCTGTCGCACTTCGCCGAGGAACTGGGCTACCGATCGGTGCCCGATGCGCAGTGCCCGAATTCGCCCAGCTGCTTCTCGCAGTTCATGAGCGGTGACATCTACAACGCCTACCAGTATCTCGAGAATCCGGAATCGACGTTCCTCGTCTGGCCCGACACCTCCACCGGCGGCCTGCCCGAACGCGGCGCCGCGTGGCTCTTCCTGCGCTGGGTGGCCGACCACTTCTCCAGCGACACCCTGCTTGGCACCCATTTCACCCGCGCGCTGGAGCAGTCGACCACCGTCGGATCGCAGCGGATCGAGGGGTTCACGGGGATGGATTTCCCGACGCTGGTGGGTGAGTGGGAGATGGCCAACTACCTCGAGAACCTGCCGGGCTTCCCCCAGGATGGCCGACTGCGCTATCGCAGCTTCAACTTCCGGTCGACCTACGCCAACAACTATCCCACGAACTTCAGCAAGCCGTACCCGCTGACGCCGGACAGCACCACCGGGATCTACCAGCGAAACGGCACGCTGCGCGGGGGCTCGGGCCGACATGTCCGCTTCCAGGTGCCGGCGGGATCGAGCGGGGTGCTGGTGCGCCTCGCCGCGTCGACGGCGGGCGGCGGGTTGCTCAACCCTGCGGCAATGCCCCGGCTGGCGGTGGTGCGCATCAAGTGACCCGCGGCCTGGCACTCATGCTGGCCATGAGTGCGGTGGTGCCCGCGAGGGCGCAGGTCCAGCCGGTCCCACCGGTGCCGGCGCTCGCGCACCTGCCTGCGTCGGTTCGCGTGGCCGGCCTCGCCGGCGCCGGCGTGGCGATGCCGGGATATGCGTCGGGGATCTTCGACAACCCGGCCAACATTGGTCCGATCCGGACCCTCTCGCTCGAAGCCGCCTACGCCCGCCTTCCCGATGATTCGTGGTACACCACCGGTGCGGCGGCCGCGCGCGTCAAGATGTTCAACCTGGGCGCCGGCTACCGCTACCTCCGCTATTACGATGCCGGACCGATTCGCGACAATCTCTCCTGGAGCGGCGCCGGCGTCTGGCGCGTCAAGGGCGTGGCGCTGGGTGGCTCGGTCAACACCGTCGCCGTCGAAGACTCGGGTGGCACCATCTATCGCACCGTCACGTCCGATGCCGGCGTCACCCTGGCGTTCTTCGAGATCGCGGCGATCGGGCTGACCTTTCACAACCTGGGCCGCTACGGCATCCGCGGACCGGAACTCTCGTTGCCGTCGAACACGCACCTCGGCTTCTCGCTCAACCTGATCGACTCCTATTCCACCGGCCGCCTGCTGGCCACGGTGGAAACGGTCTGGACCGAGTCGGCAGGCCACCGCACCATCTTCGGCCTCGAAGGCGGGGCGGTATTCCATGGGGTCGGCCTGATCGGTAGAATCGGGACCGGCCCGCCGCCGGCCAACAGCACCATGAGCCGGAATGCGTACGGGGCGTCGCTGGTACTGTCCCACGCGCGGCTGGACTATGCCTATCAGGCGCAGAGCGCCGTGGGCCGTAGTATTCACCTCGTCGGAGTGCGTTGGACACCATGAAGTGGAAGAGGCGGATCACCATGGGACTCCTGATTGCCGCCGCAGCGCTGCTGTTCGGATACGGTGCGGCGTATGTCGCCTCGGATGACGTGCGCTACCTGACCCGGGCCGGCTTCGAGGAGACGCGGATCCTGACCTCCCGCGTGCCGATCTCGCGCCTGGCTCACGACAGCACGGTGCCCGACTCGCTTCGCCGGCTCGCCGCCCTGGTCGTCGAGGTACGCGCGTATGCGGCGCGCATGGGACTCGAGGCCAAGGAGACCTACACCACCTACAGCGATGTCGGCCGCGACACCCTGCTGCTGGTGCTGACGGTCTCGCCGAAGACCTGCCTCTGTCCGGTGACCTGGAAGTACCCGATTGCCGGCCGGATTCCCTACAAGGGCTTCTTCGACTTCGCCGCGGCCCGGAAGGTGGCGGCGAATTACGCGGCCCAGGGCAACGATGTCTCCCTGCGCCCTTCGCCGGCGTTCTCGACCCTCGGCTGGTTCAACGATCCGCTGCTCTCCACCGCCGTGACGACCGATTCGGTCGAGATGGCGTCGCTCGTCTTTCATGAGCTCGCTCACAACACGCTCTGGGTGCCGGACGCGACCGATTTCAACGAGAGCTTCGCCGAGTGGGTTGGCTACCGCACCGCCGAGCGGTACTTCCTGGCCCGCGGCGACACTGCGCTTGCCATCCGCGCGGCCGATCGCCTCCACGACGAGGAAGTGCTGGGCGGCTACTACGCTCGCCTGCTCGGCAAGCTCGACTCGCTGTATGGGTTGCATCTCCCCGCCGCGCAGAACGACAGCGGCCGAACGGCCGTTGCCCGCTGGAGCCGAGACACCCTCGCCGGGCCGCTTTCCCGGGTGCTGCGGACCGTCCGGATCAATCCCAACGTCGAGCGGCCGATCAACAATGCCGCCCTGATGGGCGTGCGGCTCTATCGCACTGAGCTGCCGTTGTTTGACCGCTGGAACGCCACCCGGCGGGGCGACCTGGCCACCGCGATCTTTGAGCTCCACCGCCTGCTTTCCGACGTCAGAGGTCCCGAAGCATTCAAGCGGATGCGTGCTATTCTCCATGTGAGCCCGCAGATGCTTTCGACCCCGTCGGCTCCTGATTCCTCTGTCCCCGTTCCGGAGTAATGCATCATGGATCGCCAGTTTGTGGTTCGCGAACAGCAGCGGCTTCTCAAGGAGCTCAACAGCTTCCTCGAGATCCCCAGTGTGAGCACCCTGCCGGATCATGCCGGCGACTGTCGTCGTGCGGCCGGCTGGCTCATGGACCAGTTCCGCCACCTCGGCTTCCCCGTGGTGCAGTTGCTCGAGGGCGACGGGCACCCGATCGTGTGGGCGGAAAGTCCCGAGGTGCCCGGCGCGCCGACGCTGCTCTGCTACGGACATTACGACGTCCAGCCGCCCGATCCGCTCGATGAGTGGGTCTCACCGCCCTTCACGCCGACGGTGCGGAACGGCCAGCTCTTCGCGCGCGGCGCGATCGACGATAAGGGCCAGGTCTTCTGCCTGCTCAAGGCCTACGAAGCGACGCGCGATGCCAACGGCCGTCCGCCGATCAACATCCGCTTCATCATCGAGGGCGAAGAGGAGTGCGGTGGCCATGTGATCACCGAGCTGCTGCGCCGCGAGCGCAAGCGGACCAAGGTCGACGCCGTCGTGGTGGCCGACATGGGGTACTACGCCAAGGGATGGCCGGCAGTCTACACCGCGCTGCGCGGCATGTGCTACGTCGAGCTGCATGTCCGCACGCTGCAGCGTGACCTGCATTCGGGGACGTACGGCGGCGTGGCGCCGAACGCGATCGAGACGCTGATCCGGATGATCACCGACGTCAAGGGCGCCAACGGCAAGATCAAGATGTCGCGCCTGTACTCACGGGTGAAGCCACCCAGCGAGGCGGAGCTCGCCGACTGGGCGTCGCTGCCGTTTGACGAGGCCGAGTTCCTCAGTCACGAGGTGACCGGGAAGGCGCTGACGGGCATCGAGGGGAAGACGGTGTTCGAGCGCACCTGGGCGCTGCCGACCCTCGAGATCCATGGCATTCGCGGTGGCTTCACCGGCGAAGGCGCCAAGACGGTCATTCCCGCCGCCGCGGTCGCCAAGCTGTCGATGCGCCTGGTGCCGGGGATCAAGCTCTCGGCCGCCCGGAAGATGATGCAGGCGGCGTTCGCCAAGGTCGCCCCGTCGTATGCGGACTGGGAAATCAAGTTCCTCCACGGTGGCGAGCCGGTGCAGGTCGACGTGAAGGCGCCGGCCTTCGCGACGCTGGATCGTGCCTTCCTCGAGGTGGTGGGACGGAAGTGCGTGGCCGTACGCGCCGGTGGTTCGATTCCGATCGTGCCCGAGCTCGGCCTCAGCGGCGCTCCGGTGCTGCTCACCGGCATCGGCCTTCCCGATGACGGGCTGCACTCACCGAACGAAAAGCTCGACCTGAGTCAGCTGTGGGAAGGGATCAATGTGTTTGGCAGGTTCTTTGAGATGATGGGGGAGAAGCGCTAGCGGCCGCCACCGCTCTTGCTGATGCCGGCGGCACCGGCGCTCGCCGGCATCAACATCTTCTGCGCCGGCGTCAGCAGCGCGGTGGCCTTCACCAGGGCCGCGGCCATCGACTTGGCGATCAGCGGCTGCGCCTTGGCGAGCTTCGGGCTCAGGTCGGCGTCGGCGACGCGCTTGCCCTTCTTCACCACGTAATCCACGATGGGCACCAGCAGCGAATCGGCAGTGCGCTGATGTTCCGCGGCGATCGCCTCCATCAGGGCGACCTGCTCCGGGGTGAGCCGCAGGGTGTCGCGTCGCGCCAGGATCGGGGCGATCGGATCACGGGAGAGCTTCTGCAACCGGGCGCGGACTTCCTCGGGCGCGAGACGCTGCTGCCCGTTCTCCGGCATCAGGCCCAGGCCGCGTGCCATCGGTGACGTCGGCGGGCCGCCCAGCTTCCACTCGATACCCACCTGCATCTGGAACGGCGCCGACTTGGTGCGATTGGCGCCATAGTCCCTCGGCGACCCGAAGAGCTGGTTGACGCGGTACTGGAACTGCTGCGTGGTCGGGTTGAAGCCGGTGACATAGAGCAACCGCGAGTCGGGCGCGACCTGGGCTGAGTACTGCCCAAGGGGCGTGTCCTGCAGGCCGAAGAGGCGCACCAGCGCCCCGCTGGCGTTGACCATGGTCGTGGTCACGCGCAACCGGTCGCCGAAGCCCCA
>JANYAG010000084.1 GCA_025361465.1 Gemmatimonadota bacterium | reverse complement strand
GTCAGCGTCCCGTTTCGCACCGCCGCGATCGGCGGCACCGTGCCGGTCGGCCTCGGAATGACGGATGCCTGCTCGAAGTGCGGCGGCAGTGGTGCGGCGGCGGGTGCGACCCTGTCGACGTGTGGCGAATGTTCGGGTCGGGGGACGATTTCCTTCGGGCAGGGCGGCTTCGCCGTCAATCGCCCGTGCCCCGCCTGTCGCGGCCGCGGCAAGGTGCCTTCCGAACGTTGCCCGGCGTGCAACGGCAGCGGAGAGCAGCGTACCGAGCGGCAACTGCAGGTGACGGTGCCGGTGGCCACGGAAACCGGGACGCGGATCCGCCTGAAGGGACAGGGGCCACGAACCAAGGCCGGCGGGCCGGCGAGCGACATCCTGATCACCTTTCAGGTCGAGGCCGACCGCTTCTTTACGCGCGAGGGTCTCGATATCCGCTGTGAGATTCCGATCGACCTCTCGCAGGCAATGCTCGGCGCCACCATCCAAGTCAACACGATTCGCGGTGCCAAGGTACGCCTCAAGATCCCGGCAGGCACCCAACCGGGTCGCTCGTTCCGAATCAAGGGACAGGGGCTGGAGAAGGGCGGCCAGCATGGGGATCAGGTCGTGACCACCACCGTGCACATCCCCGAGAAGCTCACCCCGGAACAGGCGGACGCCTTCAGGGAATTCGCCGCAAAGGCCGGGTTGAAGTGGTAGCGGGCTACGGCGCGGCCGGTTCCGACAGCATGCGTTGGGTCCCCCGTTCCGGCTCGCCCAGGGCGGGGCGGCGCTGGACGTAGCTGCCATCGTACTGCATCTCCCACGCCTGCCGATTGTCGTTCAACGAGACTTCCAGGACACGACGGATCTCGGCGCGATGCCGGGGGTTCTCGATCGGGATCGCCGATTCGATCCGGCGGTCGAGATTGCGCTCCGTCCAATCCGCCGACGAGATGAAGACCTGCTCGTCGCCGGCGTTGTGGAAGATGAAGGCGCGCGAATGTTCGAGAAAGCGTCCGAGCACGGAGATGACGCGGATGTTCTCGCTCACCCCGGGGACGCCCGGGCGCAGGCAGCAGATCCCGCGCACGATCAGGTCAATCTCGACACCGGCTTGCGACGCCTCATAGAGGGCCCGAATGACCTCGGGATGCACCAGGGCGTTCATCTTGGCGACGATATGGGCCGGTCGTCCGGCGCGGGCGTTCGTCGCTTCGCGCTCGATGAGGGAGATGAGGTGCGGCTTCATCCATTGCGGCGCCACCAGCAGCTTGCGATAGCCGGCGGGTGAGGCGAAGCCGGTGAGGACGTTGAACAGGTCGCTCAGGTCGCTGCCAAGCTGCGGATCGGCGCTCAGCAGGCCGAAGTCGGTGTAGTAGCGGGCGGTGCGCGCATTGTAGTTGCCGGTACCGATGTGCACGTACCGGCGGATCAGGTCTCCCTCTCGGCGGACGACCAGCAGGATCTTGGCGTGGGTCTTGAGTCCCGCCACACCATAGCTGACGTGCACCCCGGCATCCTCGAAGCGCTTGGCCCAGATGATGTTGTTCTCTTCCTCGAAGCGCGCCAGCAACTCGATCAGAACCGCCACCTGCTTTCCGCGCTCCGCGGCATTGGTCAGGTGCCGCGCGATGTCGCCAGCGGTCCGGTAGAGTGTGATCTTGATGGCGAGGACGTCGGGATCCTCCGCCGCGACCGCCACCAGGCGCTCGACGGAGGTCTGGAACGAATCGTAGGGATGGTGCAGCAGGATGTCGTCTTCCCGGATGATCGAGAAGAGATCCCGCTCCTCGGTCAGGCGCTTCGAAGTCGCCGGCTGAAACGGAGGGTCCCGGAGCTCCGGCAGGTCGAGGCTGGCGATGGTGACCAGATCGGCAGCGTCGAGCAGCCCAGGCACTTCAAAGATGTCGTCCTTGGACAGCGGCAGCCCCTCGCCCGCGTCGGCCTCGTTGAACTCCTCAAGCAAGAGCGAGCGCAGCCACTTGGGCATCGATTCGTGCACCTCGAGCCGGACGACCTCGCCGAACTTGCGGTTGCGCACCTCTTCCGTGATCAACTCCAGGAGGTCGTCGGCCTCGTCGTTCTGGCCGCGGCCGAGCTCGAGGTTGAGGTCGGTGTTGCGGGTGACCCGGAAGAGATGCCAGCCGTTCATCATCACGCCCGGAAAGAGCGTCTCCAGCTGTGATCCGATCAGGTACTCCAGGGGCATGAACTCGTTGGGCCGCAGGAGCGGCACCCACCGGGGCAGCAGCTTCGGGACCTTGACTCGCGCAAAGCGCTGCTCGCCTCGCGCGTCGGAGAGGGAAACCGCGAGCGACAGCGACAGGTTCGAGATGTGGGGGAACGGGTGCCCCGGATCGAGCGCCAGCGGCGTCAGGACGGGGAAAACCTGGGAAAGAAAGTACTGCTCCAGGTGGCTGCGCTCATCCTCGGGCAGGTCGTCGAACCGATCGTGGATGACGATGCCGCGCTGCGCCAGGGCTGGCAGCACCTCCTTCACCAAACACTGCGAATGCAGTTCGACCAGCTCGCGCACCGCATGACTGATGGCCGGCAACTGCTGTGCGGGAACGATCCGGTCAGCGGAGTGCTCCAGCAGCCGGGCGGCCACCTGTTCACGCACACCAGCTACGCGCACCTGGAAGAACTCGTCGAGGTT